>JAUIGT010000114.1 GCA_030432615.1 Verrucomicrobiia bacterium | reverse complement strand
TTCACCGCCAAGGCCATGACGCTGGATGTGAAGATTGAACTGGTCCAATACCACGACCGTCCCCACGGTTTCTTCAACTACGGACGCGGCGACGGGAAGGACTATGAGACTACCGTCAAGAGAATGGACGCCTTCCTGGCCAAGCTCGGATGGATCGATGCGGAATAGTGGAAGTTACGAAATTGTCTAGTAATTCCAAAGCTTTCGCTGGTTTGTAATCCCGGGATCGGGTAGGGTCACGGCATGTCTCGTTATTCACTTCAGGAGTTCGTCACCCAGACCGCCCAACAGGATCGTGGGCAAGGAGTTTTCGAGTTGGAATCCGATCGCATGCTGGAGGTCAACCTCAACGGCATGGCGTGGATGAAAATGGGCGCCATGATCGCCTACCGCGGCCAGATCAAGTTTACCCGGGAGGGAATCCTGGAGCAGGGGATCGGTAATCTTCTCAAGAAGGCGGTTTCGGGTGAAGGCGCGCGTCTTTCCAAGGCCGAGGGAAACGGAAAGATGTACCTGGCCGACCAGGGAAAGAAGATCTCCATCATCCAGCTCAGCGGCGAAGCACTCTGTGTGAACGGCAACGACATCCTCGCCTTCGAGCCGACCGTCACCAATAAGATTCAGATGATGAAGCGAGTCGCCGGCATGATGGCGGGCGGGCTTTTCAATGTGCAGCTTTCCGGCACCGGACTCATCGCGATCACCTCGCACTACAATCCGATGACGCTCCGGGTGACGCCCGACAGCCCGGTCCTGACCGATCCCAACGCCACCATCGCGTGGTCGGCCAACCTGGAGCCGAAGTTCAAGAGCGACATCAGCTTCAAGACCTTTCTCGGGCGTTCCAGCGGGGAGACGTTCCAGATGCTGTTCGAGGGAGACGGATTCGTGGTGGTCCAGCCCTACGAGGAAGTGGTCATGGCGACCGCCGGATGAGCGGAAGCCCTGCGCTATCGATTCGCGCGTTTGCCAAGCGTCCCATCCGGCGCTACCGAGTTTGGCACCGAAGCGGTCACCCGAATTTCCGGGGGGCGCTTTCGTTTCCGTCTCCCGCCGAAAACGTCCGATGTCCGAGTCCGTCCTCAGAGTTGCCGACCTGGTGAAGCGATTCGGAGATTTTGCCGCCGTCAGAAACGTGTCCTTCGAGATTCGGAAAGGCGAGATTCTCGGTCTGCTGGGCGCGAATGGAGCGGGGAAGACCACGGTCATCAACATGATGCTCGGATTGATCACCCCGAGCGAAGGACGCATCGAGGTCTTCGGACAGGACCTGGCGAGCCATCGAATCGAGATCCTGCGGCGGATGAATTTCTGCAGCACCTACACCCAGTTGCCGGGAAACCTGCTCGTGGGACAAAACCTGAATGTGTTCGGAAAACTCTACCGGGTTCCCGATCTCGATCGCCGCATCGATGAGGTGCTGGACCTCCTGGAGATCGGTCACCTGAAGAAGCGGGTCTCCGGCCATCTCTCCGCCGGCGAGTCCACCCGGCTCAACCTCTGCAAGGCGCTCCTGAACCGGCCTGAACTGCTCCTGCTCGATGAGCCGACCGCGAGCCTGGATCCCGACATTGCCGACAAGGTGCGCAAGGCGGTGAAACGGGTCCGCGAAGAAGACGGCGCCACCATGCTCTACACCTCCCACAACATGCGCGACGTGGAGGAAGTCTGTGACCGGGTGATTTTCATGCACAAAGGAAAGATTTTACACCAGGGGACGCCGGCGGAGATCGTCTCCCATTTCCAGGAGAAATCCCTCGAGGATGTCTTCATCCGGGTCGCGCGCGGGGGGGAGCTCGAAACCGCCAAGCCGATCGACTGAAAGAAGGGACGATGAATCTCCACATCATCCAGGCGCTGGTGCTGCGCTACCTCTATCTCTACACCCGAACCCCGGTCCGGTTGGTCGAGCTGTTGTTCTGGCCACTGGTGCACCTGCTGGTCTGGGGCTACCTGACGGTATTTCTTCAGCGGCACACCGGGGACGCTTTTCCCTACGAGATCACCTTCCTGATCGGGGCCGTCATTCTCTGGGACGTGCTGTTTCGCGCCCAGCAGGGGGTGGCGATCTTTTTTCTCGAGGACGTCTGGTCGCGCAATCTCCTGAACATTTTCGCGGCCCCGGTGACGACCGCCGACTACCTCGGTTCGACCTACGTCGTCGGCCTGCTCCGCGCCGGGGTGACCTCGACGATTCTCGGGGTGCTCTCCCTCGTGCTCTATTCGTTCAACGTGTTGGAACTCCAGTGGTACCTGATTCCCTTCATCATCAACCTGCTGGTGTTCGGTTGGGCGCTGGGGATGATTTCCACGGCCCTGATCGTGCGCTGGGGACCGGCCGCGGAGACGCTCGCCTGGGCGACGCCGTTTTTCATCCAGCCCTTCGCGGCGGTCTTCTATCCGGTCGATGGCCTTCCACCGGTGATGCAGGCTTTCTCGAAAGCGCTTCCGTGTTCCTACATTTTCGAGGGAATGCGCGACGTGCTCAAGGACGGCACCCTGCCGATGCGGGATCTGGTCCTGGCATCCGGATTGAACGTGGTTTACCTGGCGGCGGCGGGCGTCCTCTTCGTGTCCGTGTTGAAAACCGCTCGCGACAAGGGGCTGCTCACGAAATTTGCCGCCCAGTAGTGGCGGCGGAAAAGGGAGGCAGGCGAGGGAACAGGGTTTCGTCGCGGACCCAACCCTGTTCAGTCCTCCTCGGCGACTCGCGGAGTGGCAAATCCTTCGTCGGGGAGAAAGTCCTCCTGCTTCAAACCGAGCCGCTCATTCTCCGCCACGGCTTCGTCACGACCGCGCATGAAAATTCGCTCCATTTCTTCGGACCAGGCCTCTGTCTCCGGAGATAAACGTTCCACCAAGGTAAGGCCGGCGGAATTCAGGAATTCGTCACGATGTCTTTGAAGATCTCCCATGGGATTTCCTGGTGGATTCGGATTTCTGTCTCCACACCTGCAGCAACCAGCGTGTGGCTTCGGCCTCCATTGTAAAATAGCTCCCACTGGTGCACAATGGGGCGATAGAGGTCCCAGAAATTCTGATGAGTTCGCCGAAATCTCCGTCGGATGTCTTCGGCAGGAACGTCGTGTCCTCCTTTTTTCACTCGGATTGCGACCCGGGCCGCACTGGTTCTGGAACTGGGCAGGCTGACGAAAATCAGGCGAAGCTCGTAGCCGGCTTCCCGAAATGCGCGCAATTCCCGAGCAAGCCCTTTTCCGGCCAGCGTGGATTCGACGATCACGCTTTCCCGGCTCTCGCGCGCTTCGCGGATCTGCCGCAGGAATTCCCGTCCGGCCTGAAGGGCGACCGATGCGACATCCTCCGGGCAGAGTTCGTAGGCGATCTGGTCGGCGCCGAGATAGCGAAAGGGAACGTCTCGCAGAAACGACCGCACGAAGGTGGTCTTGCCGGCGCCATTGGGATCGCCCACCACGATCAATTGGGGCTGGTAAGATGCGGTGGGCAACGGTAGGGAGTCACGCCTGGAACCAGCCCTGGATCAGTTTCCAGGCAAAGAGCCATATGGTCACGTTGAGGGTGACGACGATGGCCAGCACGATGGCCAGGAGGCTGATGAGGAAGAGGAGCGGGCCCCATCCTCCGGGCTTCTGATCGCCGTCGGGGCTCTCAATGTAGTGACGCATCAGGTCGAAGTTGCGGGAGTTCGACTTGAACCAGACCGAGAAGAGGTCACCGATGCCCGGAACCGCGCCCAGCCCGGCATTCACGATGATGTTGCCGGCCATCTTGAAGAGCGTGCGAAAGGGAATCCCGCGACGGCTGGCGTCGGCCAGCAGGAAGGCGCCGACGACGCTGGAGACGGTTTCGCCACCGCCGGGGATGAGACCGAGGATGGGATCGAGACCGATGCGAATCTTCGTGCCGGGAATGCTGATGCACTCATCGAGCAGCCAGGCGATCAAGCGGGAGGTGCGGGCTTTCCGCTCGAGAGCCTCGCGAATGGAATCGGGTTCCCCATCGCCATCGTTCTGATCACCGGTCCCGGTAGCGGCATCCACTTCCGTCGGTTCGAGCGCAAGTTCGGTGTCCTGACTGTCGCGCTCGGCTGGCATGGCGGGAAAAATCCGGGCGCCCTGGGAAGAGCCACTGCCCGAAAGGGAGTTACGCCAGGGCGTTGGTCTTGATGTCCATCAACATCTGCGCGTTGCTGGGGTAGCGCTCCATGCAGCGGATGAGCCATTCCATGGCATCGGCGGGTTTGTAACCGGAGAGGCCGCGCCGGATGACGTAGATTTTTTCCAGCATGTGCGTGGGCAGCAGCAGTTCCTCGCGCCGAGTTCCGGAGCGATTGATATCGACGGCGGGGTAGACGTAGTTCTGCGCGAGTTGTCGGTCGAGGACAAGCTCCATGTTCCCGGTGCCCTTGAACTCCTGGAAGATGGCTTCATCCATCTTGAAGTTGGTCTGGATCAACGCAGTGGCAATGATGGTGAGGGAGCCGCCCTCCCGGGTATTCCGGGCCGAGGCGAACAACTTGCGGGGAATTTCCAGCGCGCCGACAGCGATCCCGCCGGATTGCGTGCCTCGTTTCTTGCCGCCACCGATGGCGTTGTTGAAGGCACGGGCGAGCCGAGTGATGGAATCAAGGATGATGAACACGTGCTCCCCGGCCTCCACCAGCCGCCTGGCGCGTTCGATGGCGAGCTGGGCCATGCGGGTGTGGTCCTTGACGTCGGCGTCGTTGGAACTGGCGAACAGGTCCGCCTGCGGGAACATGCGCTGGAAGTTGGTCACTTCTTCGGGGCGCTCATCGATCAGCATGACGATGAGGTGCATCTGGTCCTCGTAGTTTTCGAGAATGCCCTCGGCGATGTGTTCGAGAAAGGTGGTCTTTCCGGTCCGGGGCGGAGCGACGATGAGCCCACGTTGCCCGCGGCCGATGGGCGTCATCATGTCGATGACCCGGGTGGTCAGCTTCTCGGGCTTGGTCTCCAGGGCCAGCCGCTTGTTGGGATTGATGGCCGTGAGCTCTTCGAAGTAGGGGAGGTTGTGGTAGGCCTCCGGTTCCTTGCCATTGATGGAAAGGATTTCCACCAACTGGGGGCCGCGGGCGCCCTGCTTGGAGAGGCATTTGACCAGGAGTCCGTCGCGGAGGCCATGAATCCGCACGACTTCGGGGGTGATGAAGACATCGTCCGGGTGCTGCTGGTAGCCACGGCTGCGCAGGCGGAGAAAGCCGAAACCCTTGGGAGAGATCTCGGTCAGGCCCTCGATCTCGACGGCGGGAGCCGCTTCGAGGATGGCCGCTTCTCGTTCGCGCTCGCGTTCGCGCTGCTCTTTCCGACGCTCCTTGCGACTGCGGCGGGAACGCTTGCGGTTTTCACGGCGTTCCTTTTCCGACTGGTGCCTGGATGGGGGCTGGTCCTCGTCACGGCCATCGTTTCCGCTGCTGCCTTCGGCATCCGTCTTCGGCTGGGGAGCGGCTTCGCCATCGCGGGGGACTGCCTCCGATTCGGGAGGGCGATCACCATCGGGACCGCGCTCGGCGTCCGGTCGTTCCTTTTTCCCGCGCGGTTTGCGATTTCGGCTCGAACTCCGTTTCCGTGCCGGTTTCCTCTGAGCTCCGGAATCTTCGGTGCCCGTCCGCTCCCCTTCCTGCGGCGGGGTCTCCCTGGTTTTCCGATTGGCTTTGGGAGAGGGTTCCCGATCCACGGCGTCGTTCGGCTCCACGCTGTCTCCGTTCTGCGGCCTCGCCTTGCGAGCGCGTGCCTTGGGGCTCGGCTTGGTCTCGGAAGCACGAGGGGGGGCATCCTCGGAGACCGGGGGAGTGGGGGACTCGGGTTCGCTCATGAAGGAAAATGGGGGTGTGGCTGAAGCCGGTGCCCGGAATGTGTGGCCGGGCGGCTCGTTGGGACGGGAGGCGATGACATTGTCCCTGGCTGCCTTCAGGCGGCGTTGGGGAGAATCTGGATCGCTTATATTTTTGCGCTAATGATGATCAGGAAATACAAAGCTTCCCGACAGTCGGGCGTAGACTCGATTTGTGATGGAGGTGACGGGTGCCGCCGGCCTGCCGGAATTCGCCGATATGAGGAACGTCATCGGCGACGCCGCGAAGGATGGGTCTCAGAGAACGTTTTTTCTGAGGAAACGCCGAGGTTGATAAGCGTCCCTTCCGTCGTGGTTGGATAAAGATATCCCAGTTTTCGGAAAGCACCGCAACCTATTTTTGCGGAATTTATCCGGGGCGTCGGGGACGGTGATTTCCGCTTGCGAAGCGGGGAATGTGCCATTTACTACCGCTTCGCCGCCGAGAGGGCGGTGCACTTCGTCATGGGTAAACAGTACAACAAAGAGATCAAACGTCGTCGGCGCCAGGCTTACCTGAAGCGTCGCGCCGAACGCCAGAAGGCCAACCAGGCCATCAAGAAAGCGGCCCCGAAGAAAAAGGCTGCCAAGGCGCCCAAGGACGAACCCAAGCCCGAAGCCGCGGATGCCGAGGTGAAGGACAGCGGGGCCGAGGAGGAAGCGGAGTCGGACGCGCCGAAGAAGAAGGCCACGAAGAAAGCGGCGGCCAAGAGGAAGGCGCCCGCCAAGAAGAAGACCGCGAAAAAGAAGGCGGTGAAGAAGAAGGCGGCCAAGGAAGAGGGCAGCGAAGAGGAAGAGTGATCGTCATCACTCGGCGCGTTTCGCCGCAACATTCAGTGATTTCGAGACGGCCGGCCGATTCGCCGGCCGTTTTTCGTTTTCCGGAGGCTGGTCCGGGGTTGAGATCGGACGGGGGCGGAGCCAGACTCAGGTCGGTCTCATGAAACGCCCATCCTCCTCTTCGTTTCTCCTTGTCGATGGCAACAACATCATCCACGCCTGGAGCGACCTGGTGGAGATGCACCGACGCAGGCGTGGCCTGGCTCACGTGGAACTCTGCCAGCGGTTGCGTCAGTATCGGGACACGTCCGATCTCAGAGTGGTGGTGGTGTTCGACGGCCGGGGAAACCGGCACGAGGAGGAGCGGGAACCCGGCGGGCTCCAGATCATCTACACCGACGGGGGAAGCACGGCGGATGACGTGATCGAGCGCCTGGTCGCCGCGAATGCGGGCAGGTATCGCATCATCGTGGCCACGAACGACCGCGCGGAACAGAACCTCGTGGACGCCCTGGGAGCCGAAGTCTGGTCGGCGGAAACCCTGCGGGCGGAAGTGGACGGGGCGGAGGGAGCCTGGCGGCGCTACCTCAAATGAGGCGACGGACGGCTCCCGCCTATTGCCGGCAGCTCAAGAGCAGGGTGTCGAGCAGGTCGGCGATATTGTGAAGACCCTCGGTGTATTCGTTGTCCGAAAGGCCAACGAGGCAACCGCGAGCCTCGGCCACCATTTCGCAACCGGTGTCGATCGCCGATTCGATGGCGCCCTCGTAGTCGGCGATGCTGGCCAGGGCCCCGAGGTCGATGGGCTCTTTCTGGAGCAGAAGCCGATTCAGTTTCTCCCGCTGGCGATCGGTCGCCTGCTCGATGAGGTTCAGGATGGGCAGGGTCAGTTTCCCCTTGTTGAGGTCGGTACGGAGCGTCTTGCCGACATCCTCCTCGTCCCCGACCAGGTCGAGACAGTCGTCGTAGATCTGGTAGGCGGTACCGATGAGAGAGCCGTATTGGTGAAGTGCGGTGACCATGCTTTCCGGCCGCCCGTTGAGAAAGGCGGCCAGTTCCATCGCGGCAGCGAACAGGGCCGCCGTCTTTTTCCGGATGATCTCGAAGTAGTCCGCCCGGGAGAGTTGGAAATCGAATCGACGCTGGGTTTGGATGATTTCCCCGGTGCAGACTTCGTTGGCGGCCCGGGCGACCTTGCGGCCGATCGATTGGTCGTCGAACTGAGTGGACAACTCCAGGGCGTGGGCGAAGAGGCAGTCGCCCAGCAGGACGCTGAGGGCGTTTCCCCACTTGGCGTTCGCGGTGGGTGCCTGGCGCCGGATCTCGGCACCGTCGATGATGTCGTCGTGGACCAAGGTGGCCACGTGAATCAACTCCAGCGTGATCGCGATCTTGTGGTGATCCTCGGTGATGCCCCCGGTGGCTCCCGCCGAGAGGAAAGTCAGCGCCGGCCGGATCCGCTTGCCGCTGGTGTTGCAGAGAAAGGCGACGTAGGGCTCCACCGCGGGGTCGAAGTGGCGGGATTGCTCCCGGATCGCCTTCTCCACCTTTTCCAAATCGGGGCGCAACAGGTCGGTGGGGAACAGCGAAAGGCTGCCGGGAATCGATACTTCCGAGTTTTCTTTCATGAAATCGTGCGTCTGGCTGGGGTGGCAGCGCGGCCGGGGGAGCCGGTAACTGATGGAGGGAGGAAGGGGAATGTCAACCGGTCCGTGCCACAAGCGGGTGGTGAAAGTGGGCCGGCAATGAGAAGTTACGACGCCTTTTGGCTTCCGGGGATGCACATTTTTTCAGAAATTTCTGTCCAAAGAGAAATAAAGTTTTGCGGGGATATTCGTTGAATCTTGGCATGGGGGTTGCTTTCATCGTCGGGTGTTCAACCCTTGGGTTCTCGGGCGAGCATTCGGCTCCGGCGATGAATTCTTGGTATTAAGTCAACTACAAACCAAAACAGCTACACCATGGCAAAACTGAAGTTGGAATATATCTGGCTCGACGGATACGAGCCCGTCGCGAATCTCCGCGGCAAAACCAAAATTGTCGACGGCGACCCGAGCACGTTTTCGCTCGAAGATTGTGACCTCTGGGGTTTCGACGGCAGCTCGACCATGCAGGCGGAAGGCGGTAGTTCGGACTGCTTCCTGAAGCCGGTCGCGTGCTATCCCGACTCGACTCGCCGCAACGGTTTCCTCGTGATGTGCGAGGTGCTCAACCCCGACATGACGCCTCACCCGTCCAACGCCCGGGCGACCATCATCGATGATCCCGGTGCCTGGTTCGGCTTCGAGCAGGAATACTTCCTGTTCCAGGACGGCCGTCCGCTCGGTTGGCCCGACCAGGGATACCCGAATCCGCAGGGGGAATACTACACGGGTGTCGGTCACAAGGCGGTGGGCGACATCGCCCGCGCCATCGTCGAGGAGCACCTCGACATCTGCATCGACGCCGGCATCAACCACGAAGGCATCAACGCCGAGGTGGCCAAGGGCCAGTGGGAATTCCAGATCTTCGGCAAGGGATCGGCCAACTGTGCCGACCAGATGCACGTGGCCCGCTACATCCTCCAGCGTTGCTGCGAGAAGTACGGTGTCGATGTCGAATACCACTGCAAGCCGTTCACCGGTGACTGGAACGGTTCCGGCATGCACTGCAACTTCTCCACCGAGTTCATGCGTGAGACTGGCGGCAAGGAATACTTCGAGGCCCTCATGGCCGCGTTCGAAAAGAACCGCGAAGAGCACATCGCCGTCTACGGTCCCGACAACGACATGCGCCTGACCGGGCATCACGAGACCCAGTCGATCGACCAGTTCAGCTACGGTGTGGCCGACCGCGGTGCCTCCATTCGCGTGCCTCATTCCTTCGTGAACAACGGCTACAAGGGCTATCTCGAAGACCGTCGCCCGAACTCCCAGGGGGATCCCTACAAGATCGCCGCTCGGGTTCTGCAGACGATCGCCGAGGTCCCGACTACCTGAGTCGAGCACTCGGACGGTCTCTGACCGATCTCTCGACGTCCGGTCCCGAGTTTTCGGGGCCGGACGTTTTTTCTTGCCCGCGAAGAGGTTTGAACCGAGGGGAGGGGCGAAATGAAGATCGCCAAAGACGGAATTCGGGCCAAGGTCCGCGTCGGCTACGACGGAAAGGTGTACAAGGAGTTCCGCGGCACGGATGCAGACAAGCGCTTCGACAACGAGGTGCACGTGCTCAAGCTCCTGGAATCCCGGGGATGCGATTTCGTGCCCCGAGTCATCGAGGCGGACCGGGAGAATCTCCTCCTGGTCACCACCAACTGCGGGCATCCGGTGGCCTCGATTTCGGAGGACAAGGCGAACGAACTCT
Source organism: Verrucomicrobiia bacterium (assembly GCA_030432615.1). Lineage (GTDB taxonomy): Bacteria > Verrucomicrobiota > Verrucomicrobiia > Verrucomicrobiales > DEV007 > JAEUHH01. The sequence continues at coordinate 4,309 of JAUIGT010000114.1, read as the reverse complement.
ATTCCCGGCTCGAAATGGAATTCGGGGTGGTCCACGATGATCCCTTTCCCCGAAACATCACCTACCACCCGCAGCGGGGGATTTTCTGCATCATTGACTTCGAACTCGCGACCATCCTCTCCGATGACTGGAGTGACGATATTCGCCTGGGAATCGAGTGGGCGGGATTCACTCGTGAGGGGCGCCGCAAGCCCGGTAACGACGATGCCCTCGCCGTGTTTTCCTCCCTGGAGGGTTGGGAGACCAAGCAGCCATTGATTGGATCGGTCAATCTCGCCCGAGAAGGCGTGGTGATGGCGGTCAGCGATGGTATGGGCGGGGTGAAGGGGGGCGACTACGCGAGTTTCCTGGCGGTGTCCGAGTTGCGCCGCTTTCTTCCGGCCTGGTTGGGAGATTTTCGCGGCAGTGCCGATCCGCTGGCAACGCTGGAGGCGACGGTGAAGTCCCTGCACGAATACATCATTCGGAGAGCCTCCCTGAATCCCGAATTGAAAGACATGGGAGCAACCCTGGTCTGCGGGCTCTTCTTTCGAACCGAGATGCACTTCGCGCATGTCGGCGACAGTCGCATCTATCGTTGGCGAGACGGGAAACTGGAGCAGTTGTCCTTCGATCACTCCCGCGTGGGAAGAATGTTCCGCGACGGTGAACTGAACGAGCGACAGGCCCGGATGCATCCGCGGCGCAACATCCTCAACCAGGTCATCGGCGCCAACTGCCAGTTCGTGCGCCCGCAGATGGGATCGGTTCCTCTCAAACCGGGTGACTGGTTCCTCCTTTGTTCCGACGGGGTGGTGGACGGTCTCTGGAACCATCACATCCGCGATCTCATCGCCGAGGGAGCCGAGTTGGGAGCGGGCGTGGAGTCCGTCGCCCAATCCCTGATCGACCGCGCCTACGAGAATGCCGGCAAGGACGACACGACCCTGTTCCTGGTGCGGATAGCGCGGCAGGGAGAGGAGTGATGGCGGAGCGTACCTGTTCCTGCGAAATTACCGGCGGGAAGGCTTAAGGGAAGTGTGCCACCGACAACGGTAGAGAAGGCTGGAAGGCCTCTTGTCCGGTGGCTCGTATCGCTCGGCCTGCGGGGCGTCGATCAGGCGACCCGATGCAGCAACAGGAGCGAGGCTATCGCCAAACCGACGCCCAACCACTCGGTGGGGCGAAGGGTTTCATCAAAGACGAGTACCCCCAGGATACAGAGGCTCAGGACGATGGTGAGGCTGTAGAGGACCCCGATGTGTGCCAACTTGAGGTGGGGCATGACAAGGACCCATCCAAATGCGGTAAGTCCGTAGATAATCAGGCCAAGCAGGAACTGCCGATTCAAGAAAGGGGAGTTCGATTGGCTTGCCACCTTGATGAAGTAGTCGCCGGCGACACCCGCCAAAGCGATAAGAACCGTGATGAGAATGGCGAACGCTGAATTGCTCATGGCGATTGAAAATCAACAATGCCAAAGAATACGCGCGACTTCTGGTGGGTGCCAGCAGAATCCGGGCATCCGAGGTGAGCAGCAGGGGGGGAGTTGATCCCCGCCCTGATCAGGCGACGGCCCGATCTCGTTGCAAGGCTTCGATGATGAAGTCTTGAACGATTCCCAAGTTCAGGTATCTCTGCTGCAAGGCGGCCGGAATCCGGTCGAAGTCTCGAATTCGTCCCCGGCAGTTGTTCGCCCCGCATTGGCAGTCCAGTTCCCAGGAGCGTTCGAACATGGTCGTGGAATAGTCGAAGAGGATCTCCTCGCCTTCCTCGATATCCTGAATGGCGACCAAACGGATCTGATCGACAAATCCCGTGTTCGGGGCGCAGGAGTGGTTCAAGTATCTTCCGGGTCGGAGGGGATCGACATATTCATCGAGACCGATCTGGACCGCATACTCTCCCTGGGGTTTCTGGGTGCCCTCGAAGTCGATCAAGGCCCCATTCAGGAAAACGACAGTTTCCTGCGCCTTGATGGGTGCCCTTGCGAAGACTCCGACGCCGAAGGGGGATTTCCCGATGTAGACCTTTTCTGCCACTGAATCGATTGCTTGGTTCCGTCAACCAATCTTCCGAAGCGGTGGAAATACGGAAAGGTTGGTGATCCTCAAGTCTTTATCTCGTCCGATCGAGCCCAGTGCAAGAAAAAATTCAAAAATAATTCTCAAAAATGAGAAAAAACCAGAACAAGGCGTTGCGCTGGAAATAAAAATTTAATTTTTGCATTAATTATAATATTTATTATATTTGGACTGAATGCTTTATTTTGATCGCAAAAAGAGGAGTAGAACCATGAGATCAGTAGTCGCCGCAGTCATCGCTTTCGGAGGAGTTTTTCTGTCGTCGTGTTCGGACTCGACTTCTTCAAAGTCGAGAGTCGGTTCCGCCGCCGAGTCGGCTGAGGCGGGAGAAGTTGTAATCCTGACGTGGGAGGAATACTTCAATCCGGAAGTGGTGGCGCAATTCGAGGAAGAAACCGGCATCAGAGTCGTCTTCGAGTATTTCGAGAATCTCGATGAAATGCAGAGTTTGCTCGAGTCCCGTCCCGACGGCTTCGACCTGATCGTTGCGGACGGTGGTTCCGTTGCCGACCTGATCGACCTCCAGTTGCTCAAGGCGATCGATCCCGAGAAGCTTCCGAACCTGGCGAACCTCGATCAGCGCTATCTCGATTTAAAATTCGATCCAGGCAATCGCTATTCGGTTCCCTACATGTGGGGATCGACGCTGATCACCTATCGTAGCGATCTGATTCCCGAGCCCGCGCACAGCTGGAAGTCGCTCTGGGACGAACGATACAAGGGGAAGGTCCTCATGGTGGACGATCAGTTCGATTGCTATGCCGTCGCCCTTCTTTCGCTGGGATACGATCTCAATTCCCAGGATCCGAAAGAACTGGAGGAAGCTACCCGGCATCTTGTCTCACAGGTGGAGGAGTTGAATGCCGAGTTCACTGATATCATCACGATTCGCGAGAAACTGCTTTCCGGTGAGTGCTGGATCAGTGTCAGTTACAGCAGCGACGCTCCGGTTCTCGCGGAAGAGAACGAATCGATCGCCTATTTCATCCCCGAAGAAGGGGCACCGCTCTGGGTGGACAGCTTTGCGATTCCTCGCGAAAGCCCCAACTACGGCAACGCCCACGAATTTCTCAATTTCATGGCTGATGCCAAGGTTGCGGCGGAGAATTCGAACTACCTCTGGTGCGCCACCACGAATCGGGAAGCCCATCGCTATCTGAGTGAGGAAGTTCTGGCGGAGGAGACTCTCTACCCGCCGGAGGAAACGATGGCCAAGTGCCGGTTCGATGTTCAACCGAGCGCGGAGCGCAATTCCATCGTGAACCGGGGCATGAAGTCCATCTATGATCACTTGCAGGAGCGTTCGGAGAATGATCCCGCTCTGGTGGAATCGACTCGGGAAGAAACTTCCGACGGGGCTGCCAGTGAGAAGCCATGAAAATGACGGCAGTCCGCCGATCTCGGAGAATGGCGCAGCTCGTTTTCGCGTTCCACGACACTGCCGCAGGTCGAGTCCGAGTGACATCCAACGAGTGCGAATGTAGTCCGATGAAGGCTATCCTCGTCCGTGGCTTGATCTGGTTGCTCCCGCTAGGGTTGGTAAGTTGTGGAGATTCTGGGCAACTTGGGCAACAGCAGCCCGATGCGCTGCCCGAGGCGGAGCCGCGGGTCTTGTCGGTTCTCACCTGGAGTGACTACCTCGTGCCTGAACTCATCTACGAGTTCGGTCAAGCGAACGGAGTTCAGGTATCTGTTACCGAGATCGACAACTCGGAACAATTGCAACAGGCGATCGAGACGTCGCCCGGGGAATTCGACGTCGCCATTGTCGATGAATATTCGCTGAAGCATCTGAAGAAGCTTGGCCTGTTGGCTCCCTTGAAACGGGATCTCATCGCGAACTTCGAAAACATTTCCGCGGAATTTCTCGGATTGGACGGGGATCCCGAAAACGAGTTTTCCGTTCCCTATCTCTGGGGGCTCATCGTGCTCGCGTATCGCAGCGACCTTCTGGGACGGCCTGAACCGAGTTGGAACCTGCTGTGGGATGATCGGGTGAAGGGAAGGGTCGGATTGTTGGATGAGCCGCGCGACATGTTCGCGATTTCGCTTCTGGCGAAGGGAATTGATCCAAAGAAGGCCAGTCCCGAGGAGATTGGTTCAGCTGGCGAGCGGCTCTTGGAATGCTTCAAGGACATGCGAGGCCACATGGCCGACTTTTCCTCCAGCCTGGAACGTCTGGCTTCCGGGGAGTTGCTGGTCGGAGTCACCTACAACGGCGACAGCGTGAAGTGGGCGGAGGAACG
>JAUIGT010000697.1 GCA_030432615.1 Verrucomicrobiia bacterium | reverse complement strand
GACGGAAGCGCCCCCACCGATACCGAGGCCCGGGAGGGAAAGACCGCGATCTTCGGCGAAACCTACGCGCAGTTTTTCGGACGGGTGGCCCAGGGCTACGGCAACTGGTATGCCTACAGCGCCTACGTGGTTCCCAATGGCGGCGGTCGTCCCCTGCAGCAGTGCTTCACCAACAACGAGGGAAACAGTAATAATCTCTTCAACGTCGCCAAGCAGGGTGAAGACGCGCCGCTCGCCAACGGCCCTCCTTTCGAGGAAGAGGTGAGGTTTCGATCCATCCTCGGGGAGGGGCTGATGGGCGACTTCGGCCTGGTCCGCGCGCGGATCGTGCGTTCGAATCCCGGAGATCGGTTCAAGAACGAGGGGATCTGGAGAGAGGACCAGGACCAGGCCTACGTTGTCAAAGGCAATGAGTTCGACCGTCCCGGCACCTTCGTTCAGCGCATCCTTCGCTTCTGGCCGGTGGGGAACAACAACCTCGTGTTGCTTCTCAAACTGACCGGCCCGGCCGTGAATCCCGGCAACGACTGCGCCCTGGCGATCACGGAACTCGACGGAGTGAGTGTGAACAATCTCCAGAAGCTCGTTCGCGAGGGCGATGAGATCTGCGACTGGGACTGCCCCCGAATCCGCACCATCCAGCGGGTCGATGTCGATCCGGAAAATGGCAACTACGCGGTGGTCGTGGCCCTGACCGGTTCGCCGCGCCGCAACCAGGCGCTGCTCACCGGCAACGCCAACCTCGCTCATCCCAACAATCCATCCCCGCAGTTCGGCGATTTCACCGCCCTGCGCCGCCCGAATCCTGTCCTCCGCAAGGGCACGCTCTACAACACGCGTTACGCCGAAGCCACGCGCCTGCGTTCCATCCTATTGGAGCCGCGCAACGACCGCACCGGATCCGGCGGCAAGGGGCTCGGGCAGGTGATCAACGCGAGCGGCGAAGTCGTGCTCTGTCTCCAGTTCGACGACGGGGCCAAGGAACTGGTGGTCGGGAAACCGTGAACATCGGACAGTGGCCACCGTCGCCAGACGGTGGCCGAGGGAAGGATCGCGCCAGGCTCGGTTTGGCGCGATTCGATCGGTCACGCTCTGGCGAGCGAGGCTGTGGGATGGGGCCGCAAGAAGCGGGCGGTGTTTGCCAAGATGCGCCGACGGAGGCGTGGCCGTGAGTGGTCGAAGCCTATTGGAAGGGGTGAACCACCCTTCCCGTATGCCATGAAGACCCTCACGAGCCTTTCCCCGGCGCTCGATTCTCTCGCTCGCCGATTCCTTTCGCTACTTCTCGCCGCCGCCTGGACCGCTTTCCTGTCTTCCGGGTCGGCCTTCGATGTCGAGACGATCAAGCTTCACGGCCGGCCCACCGACACGGTCGGCAATGCCGCCTTCGGTCTGGGGCTGGCGATGTCCGATCGTTACGTCCTCGTGGGCGCGCCCTACAACTCGGACGACGGTCTCGAGGCCGGGGCCGCCTACCTTTTCGACGCTCGGACAGGGCGGTTCCTGCGTCGATTGCGTCCCACCGATCTCGGGGGCGGCGAACACTTCGGCATCCGGACCGCGATCCAGGGAAATATCGGAGCCGTGACCGCCACCCGGGACGACGGCGACCGGGGTTCCGTGTTTCTCTTCAACTTGAGCAGCGGTCGCCTGATCGCAAAGTGCTCCACCACCGATGGAGCGCCCGACGATGTCCTCGGGACTGCGGTCGCATTTCGTGAAAGTCATCTCCTGGTGGGAGCCATGGGTGACAATGGCAACCGGGGAGCGGTTTACCTGTTCGATGTGCGCACCGGCAACCAACTCGGCAAGGTCCAGGCACCCGACGGCTCTGCCGGTGATCGCTTCGGCTACTCCCTGGCAACCTGTGGGGATTTCCTGGTGATCGGGGCTCCCGGCTACGATGGCGATCGGGGGAAGGTCTATTTTTTGAGCCTGTCGACGGGTCATTGGCACCACGAAGAAATCGGAGAGAATCCCGGGGACAATTTCGGTCACAGCGTGGCCATGGCGTCGGATTCCGCCCTGATCGGTGCGCCCGGTTACAACGGATTCGAAGGGAGAGCCTACTTGGTGGTGTTGCCCGGCTTTTTTCTTTCTTTCATCGATTTCCCGGTGGACGCCTCCGCCAGCGGTCCCGGCCATCAGTTCGGGGGGGCTGTGGCCATGAACGAGAATCTCGCCCTGGTGAGCAGTTGGATGGATGGTGACCCAGTCGGCAATGCCGGTTCGGTCTACGTTTTCAACCTGCGGAGCCTGACGGAAATGGGAAGGTTGACGGCGCCGGACACGATCCCCAGTCATTTTTTCGGCAGCTCGGTGGCCCTGAGCGGAAACCAGGCCGCCATCGGCGCCCGGGGAGACAGCGACCTGGAACTCCTGTCGGGAGCCGTCTACCTGCACCGAGACTTGGCCGGCGGTCTCGGCATGAACTCGCTCGCCGGCAATCGGCAATCGGCGCCCGGCACGGTCGATGCCGCCTTTCGGACTTTTCGGGACGCCTATCTCAATCCCTCCGGCGAGGTGGTTTTTCGAGCCAATCTCGGGGGTCCCGGAGCGTCTCGGGGAAGAAACCAGGGAGCTTGGAGCAACCTTACGGATGGCAGAGTTCTTGGATTGGTCGCTCGC
>JAUIGT010000696.1 GCA_030432615.1 Verrucomicrobiia bacterium | reverse complement strand
CTGCTCGAAGGGCAGCTTGATGTTGAGGCCGAAGCTGTTCTCCCGTCCCGCTCCGCGCTGGGCGGCTCCCATGATCCCGTCGCCGGCGCCGGTGATGGTCATGAAGCCCTCCTCGCCCATCCTTTCGGCGAACCGGCGGGCGGCTTCGAACTCGGGCTGGTCGGGATGAGTGCGCGCGGAACCAAAGATGGAAATCTTTCGCTCCGCGGCGTAGGGCGCGAAAACCCGGCTGCCAGCCCGCATTTCCTTGAGCGCGCGATTGAAGAGCTTGAGGTCCGCCTCCCCGAGCCGGTCCTTGCCGATCCGGAGCGCGGTGATGATCATCTCCTCGATCAGCGGATTCTCATCGCCGCAATCCCACTCGGCCACGAGGTCCCGGATGCGGGCATCGAGCGCCTTGTCTCCGGTGCTGCCGACGGTCTTCGGCAGGCTGAAAATCCCGCCCCCGGTGAAGTCGCGTTCGTCCTCGATGTGCTCGGAAGGATCGACTCCGCCGTGGCTTTGTCGGCGTCGCCGATGCCGGGCGGCGCGACTCTCCTCATTTTTCCCTTTATTCACGCGGCAATGCACGTCTTATTCCCCGCCCATGTCAATCCGAACCGACGACCTCCGTATCGCCAGCCTCCACCAGCTCATTGCCCCCGTGATCCTGATGGATCAGTTGCCGATCACCCAGGCCACGGCCGAGCTGGTCGCCGAGGCCCGCGGGCAGGCCGAGGCCATTCTCCAGGGCAAGGACGATCGCCTGCTCGCCGTGGTGGGCCCCTGCTCCATTCACGATCCCGAAGCGGCACTGGAATATGCCGGCAAGCTCAAGGAATACGCGGAGACGGTGAAGGACGACCTCTTCCTGGTGATGCGCGTCTATTTTGAAAAGCCGCGGACCACGGTCGGGTGGAAGGGCCTTATCAACGATCCCGGTCTCGACCACACGTTCAACATCAACCGCGGGCTCCACGTGGCCCGCAAGCTCCTGCTCGATCTCGCCGCCATGGGGATGCCGGCCGGGAACGAGTTTCTCGACACCATCACCCCCCAGTATTACGCCGACCTGGTCAGCTGGGGCGCGATCGGCGCCCGGACCACGGAGAGCCAGGTGCACCGCGAGCTGGCGTCGGGCCTGAGCATGCCGGTCGGCTTCAAGAACGGCACCGGCGGCAACATCCAGATCGCCCTCGACGCGATCAAGGCGGCCGCCCAACCGCACCGCTTTCTCTCGGTCACCAAATCCGGCGACACCGCCATCGTGGAGACGACCGGGAACGACACCTGCCATGTCATTCTCCGAGGCGGCAGCACTGGACCGAATTTCGATGCCGATTCGGTGCGATCGACGAAGAAGATGCTCGAGGATGCCGGGCTGCGGATCCAGCTGATGGTCGATTGCAGTCACGCCAACAGCCAGAAGGATTTCCGGAAGCAACCCGAAGTGGCCGCCGACCTCGCCGCCCAGATCGGCGGTGGTGAAGCGGCCATCGCGGCGGTGATGATCGAGAGCCACCTCGAAGAGGGCAACCAGAAGATGGACGACCTGTCGGCCCTGAAATACGGGGTCAGCGTCACCGATGCCTGCGTCGGCTGGGACACGACCGTCGAGATGCTGGATGGACTGGCCAAGGCGGTCCGGATGCGCCGGGCGACCTACCTGGCGTGATCTCCCCCGCCCTTTTCGGTTGAATGGCGAAGCTCGCTTCGTTATTCTCCATGCCATGTCCGATCAGGCACAGGAACTTCTGGCCGAACGAACCCGGGAGCAGATCCGGCGCCGGCGCGAGGCGCGTCGCCCGTTGATTCCCTGGTGGACGATTTTTCCCGGAGCAATCCTCCTCATCCCGCTGGCGGACCTCGGTACCGGAATCGGCCTCACCCTGGGGCTGGGCTGCGCCATCCACTTGGTGAACTACCTACACCATCGGCGTCTGGCACGGGCGCTGGACACGGGGCGTGGCTGATCGTTTTCTCCAGCGGCGTCCCTTCGAGATTGGGGAACCGAGAACAGGCCGGTGAGCCAGTTTGGCCTGAAACCAGTTGGATGCCGGCATTCGCCGTATCCCCTCTATTTCCGTCTCCGCCCGACCTCCGCCGGGGTCGGCTGGTTCCCGTTCACTTGGGAAACCACACCGGTTCTGCCTTCCGGATCGAGCTTGATCATCATCCCGGTTTCCTTGGTTCGCAGATTCTCCGCCCAGAAATAGTAGACCAAAGGAGAATCGCCCACTTCGTAAAGCCAGGGTACCTCAATGTGTCCCAAGCCGACCCAGGTCGCCTTGCCATCTCGGTGAAACTCCACATTGATGGTGAAATCTTTCTCTCTGGAATGTGCGAAACTGATCGTCTTGCCCTCCAGCAGGTTCTCCCCGTCAACTTCGGCCGCTTCTTCCATCTCCGTCATGCTGCCCTTGGCCAGTTGAACTCGGCTGGCCTCGACTTCCTGGATGATGGTCTGGACTTCCACCGCCTGGTCGAGCTTTTTCTCCTGGGTGAGCTGCTTCTGAAGAGCGAGAAGCCTTTCCTGGTAGGCTTTCATCAGGGGCGCCATCTCCTCGTGCGCGGTCGTCAGACGCTTCTCTTTTGAATCGCGGTAGATCTCCTGGAGCCGCTGCAATTCGGGAAAGAAGGTTGGTTCCTC
>JAUIGT010000113.1 GCA_030432615.1 Verrucomicrobiia bacterium | reverse complement strand
CGCATTCTTGCCAGCGTGGGCCGCGTGCGCTTTGATGCCTTCGCCATGACCGTTCATACCATCGACCTGCATTTCCAGGACACGCCGGAGATCATCGCCGCTTTTCTCGTCGAGGGACCGGACGGTTTCGCCCTCGTGGAAACCGGACCGGGTTCCACCCTGCCCCGACTCCTCTCGGGAATCGCCGAACTCGGTTTTTCGCCGGAGGACGTTCGCGATGTCTTCGTCACCCACATTCATCTCGACCACGCCGGAGCGGCGGGCTGGTGGGCGCAGGAAAACGGCGCCACCCTCCACGTTCACCCCAAGGGCGCCCGCCATCTCATCGATCCCTCGCGCCTGATGGAGAGCGCGCGGATGGTCTACGGGGACCAGTTGGACACGCTCTGGGGGGATATGATTCCCGCCCCGGAGGACCAGGTACGCATCCTGGAAGACGAGGATACGGTCTCTGTGGCCGGACTCGAGATCACCGCGCTCGACACCCCGGGGCACGCCCGGCATCACCACGCCTACCAGGTCGAGGACGCGATCTTCACCGGCGATGTGGCCGGCGCCCGGCTCCCTGGCTGCGACTACCTGTCCGTGACCAGCGCGCCGCCCCAGTTCGATCCTGAAGCCTACTTCACTTCCATCGACCGACTGCGGGCCGCCGCTCCCGCCCGACTCTTTCTCACCCATTTCGGCGAGTTCACCGACGTCGATGCCCATCTCGATGACTATCGGGAGAACGTCGATCTCGCCGCCACCTTCGTCCGCGACCGGCTCGCCGAGGGCATGGACCCCGACGCCCTCCACGTCGCCTACCAGGCCTTCCAGATGGAGATTGCCTTCCGCTCCGGCCTCCCGCCCGAAGACTGGAACCGCTACCAGCAGGCCAACCCGACCTCGATGGGGGCGGACGGCATCAGGCTCTACTGGGAAAAACAGTCAGAAAATCCAAAATAAAAGCCCCTCGACGGAACGGGCCGTAGGCGGCATTAGTAACAGGTGAAGTTTCCCCCCGTAAAGATGATGCCGAAGCGCTCGCGCCTCCCGATCGTTCTTTCTTTGCTCGCCTTGTCCTGCGGTCTCGCCGTGGCCCAGGTCCAGACGGGTCCCCTGATCGGCCCGCAAAATCCGAAACCAGTGCCCGCTGACCAGGCGACCGGGAAACCGCTGCCCTCTCCCGCCCCGGCACCCGGGGGAAATGCCCTCCCTTCTCCGGCGCCGCTTCCGTCCCCCGAGCCGCTGAAGCCGGCCGCCCCGGACAGCAACGCCACCATCGACTTCGACAACATCGCCAAGATCCCCTACGAGGCGCTCATCAAGATCGCCCAGAGCGACGCAGCCCAGCCGAAAGACGCGGACATCTACACGCTGCGCATCTCCAGCAAGATCGAGAGCGTGACCCCGGGCCAGATCGAACTGTTCCTCGATCGCGAAAAGGCGGCGCAGGTGCTCAAGGTCGACGCCAACGGCTATTTCATGGTTCCCCACACGGCCGAGTTGCTGGAGGAGAATCCCGACCTGGTGTCCAACCAGCCCAAGGGCTCGCTCAACCTGGAGGTCAAACTGAGCCTGCCCAAGCCCGAGCTGCCGGACATCGTCGATGGTCGCGTCCGTTACCAAGCGCTGTTCGATCCCATCCTCGAACTGCACGAGGCGATGCGGAAAGTCGATCCGACTTTCGGCATGCCGGACCAGCAGCAGTTCGCCATCGAGATCGCCACCGGCTCCGAGGGCTGGGTCAAGGTCCAGCGCGAGTTTGGCGCCCGTACCCTCGCCCCGGACAAGGCGGGCAGCGTCTGGCTCATCTACGAGAAACTCCATTACGACGAGAATCCCGAGATCCAGATCATGCCGCTGGATTCCGAGCTTTCCGTCAGGCCCGTCACCGCCGCCCAGGCCGCCGACATCCGGGCTCGGTAAACTCAGGGCTTCTCGGACCCCGAATCAGGATCGGAATCCCACACCCTGATACCAAATCCAGGGAATCACCTGACGATTCAGATGGGAGAAAGAGGCAACCCCAGCCATCGGCGTTTCTAAAAGATTCGGGCCGGTATTCCCCGAATGCTTCGTTGCTCGTCGGTTCCGATGCCCGCATCGCGCCTCGCCCCGGAAAAGACCGACTCCGAAAATCGTCAGGTCATTCCATGGATTCGGTATGAATCGACGGATGCGGAAGCTTCCCGCGCTCCCGGGAATCGAACGCCCAAGGAAACAGGTCGGCCATCGCCAGCCGGCCGATCACGAACAGGAGGAAAGCAGCGATTGCCAGGGGCCGAACCCGCGGCCGCCAAACCCTCCGTCCCGCGGGCGAGAAACCTTTCACCAAGGCGTCGGGACGCATCCACGCGTAGAGGATCGCCAACAGAATCGGCAGGTCGAAGAACGAGAAGGCGTACATGATCTTCGCTCTCTCGTTCCACCCGCGATTCAAACCATGGTCACCGGTCCGCGAATCGGCATCGGTTCGAAATCGGCGGGCACCCCGGGAAAATTGTCCTCCACGAAACGGTCCCAGCCCTTGCGAGTCTCCTCGGAGACGCACTCGCTCATCGCTTCCATGCATTCGCCGCAGATGAGGTTGCTCTCGGCCAGCCCCTCGCCCAGGCAGATGCCGACGAGCCCGTATTCCATGGTCGGCAACGCATCGCGCTGATTGTCGCACAGCGCGCACTCGTCGAACCCGGTCACGAAGCGGAACCGCTCCATCTGGAACTTCATCAGTGCCTGCTTCGATTCCTCCGAGGACTCCTCGAACATCGTCCGCAGGCAGGGCAGGCAGAGCGCGTATTCGAAGATCACCTCCTCGCCCCGGTAGACCTTGGACACGCGATATCCCTCGGCAAAGTCGGCCAGGCCCTCGCCGCAGCGGGTGCAGCACTTGAAGGGACGTTCCTCGTAGAAGGAATACAGTTCCTCCGGAATGGGCCCGCGAATACGCAGGCCTTCTTCACCGGGTTGGTCGCTTCGCAGGTCGTGGTTGTCGTCGGAGGAATCGGACATGGCTTCGATCAGCGAATACGAAACGCGATTCCCCGGAAAGCGTCAACCGGGAAGCCAGAACGCTTCGGGCCTTGTTTCGAGGCCAACCCACGTTTACGGTCACCGCCGTTCGCGCTGACCTCGGCGCGAATTTTTCTTTTCCCCCTGGTGACTGATTGCCTTCATGGCCGATACGGACCACTCTCTTCCCTTTTCCCGTCTCGACGAGGCCCGGCTCGACCGCCTCGCCTGGCGCTGGCTCGTGATCGGCGCCGCGGTCCGTCTACTCTATGCGGCGATCAATCCCATGAACCTCGCCGGGGATGAGGCCTACTACTGGGAATGGAGCCGCCACCTCGACTGGGGTTACTTCTCGAAACCACCCGGCATCGCCTGGCTCATGGCCCTGGCCACCTGGATCGGGGGCGATCACACCGTGACCATCCGCCTCACCTCGGCGCTGCTCGGAGTCGGCTCGCTGATCCTGCTCCGCACCCTGGCCCGAAACCTGTTCGGCGCCCGGGCCGCGCTGCTCGCCGTGCTCCTGGCCCTGGCCACCCCGGCCAACGTGCTCCTCAACTTCATGCTCACCATCGACGCGCCGCTCGTGCTCTGCTGGACGGCGGCCCTGTGGTGTTTCTGGCGCTGGCTCCAGGCGGACGAGAAAGGCGGACGCTGGCTCGCCGGCCTGACCCTCGGCCTCGCCGGCGGCTACCTCGCCAAGCAGATGATGCTGGTGTTTCCGTTACTGGCCATCGTCTACCTCGTTTCCTCGAAAACTCACCGCGCGCGCCTGAAATCGCCCGGATTCTGGCTCGCGATCGCGATTTCCCTCGTCGCCCTGGTGCCGCCGTTGTGGTGGAACGCGCAGCACGACTGGGTCACCTTCCACCATACCGGCGGCCAGATCGCGGGCGACACCGACGACAAGCCCTTCGGCTACACCTTCGTCGAATTCCTCCTCACCCAGGCCGGGGTGCTCTCGCCGGTGATCTGGTTCTTCGTCATGGCCACGGCCCTCGCCGGGCTCGCCCGATTCAAGCGCCTGGCGGAACCCGAACGCTTTCTCGTCATCTTCTCCGCCCCGGCCATCGTGGTCATGTCCTTGATGGCCCTGCGCCAGACCATGCTGCCCAACTGGGCCGCGGTCTACTACATCGCCGCCATCCTGCTGGTGGCCGGCTGGCTGGCCGGAGCCGGGCGCGGACTCGGTCTTCCGCATGGTTGGCGAAAGGCGACCAGGCCGGCCCTCGCGATCGGCCTGCTCATGGTCGCGGTCGGCTACCTCTGGTCGCCGGCCCTGCGGGTGTTCGGCCACGCCGGCGATCCCCGTCTCGATCCCATGCGCCGGCTCATCGGCCACGAAGCCGTCGCCGAGGCCGCCGCCCCGATGCTCCAGCAGGTGCCGCGCCCCGACCAGACTTTCGTCATCGCCCTCGATCATCGCTACAACGCCAGCCATCTCGCCTTCTACCTGCCCGGCCAGCCGCGCGTCTATCGCTGGGAACGCTACGATCACGTCGCCTCGCAGTACGAACTGTGGCCGAATCCGATCGAGGACGGCAAGGCCGGCTGGGACGCCATCGTCTTCGTTCCCGGGCACGACAAGACCGTAACCCGCCGGTTCCAGGGCGCGTTCGAGACATTCGAGGCGATGGGAACGCTTGAAGTCGAGGTCAGTCCGCATTACGAACGCTTCTACCGGGTCTTCCTCGGGCGCTCGCTCCGCGAATGGCCGGAGGGCATGCCGTTGAAAGAGACCGACTCCGAACCCGACCACGACGCCTCTCCAGAACCGTGAGCGATCCGCGCTTCCAGACTCCCTTCCCTCTCACCAGCGGCCTGCGTTCGGTGGAAAACGATCCCGCCGCCGCCCCGGATGCGCCCGCGGTCTCCATCGTGGTGCCCTTCTACAACGAGGAGGAATGCGTCGAGTTCGTGCTCCGGGAGATCCGGGAATGCCAGCCCGAGGCCGAACTGATCGCCATCGACGACGGCAGTTCCGACACCACCTGGAGAAAGATGCGCGCCATCGAGGGCGTGACTCCTCTGCGCCTCTCCGAGAACCGCGGTCAGAGCGCCGCCATCTACGCGGGGCTCCGGGCCGCCCGGGGCGGTGTGTGTGTCCTGCTCGACGGCGATGGCCAGAACGACCCCGCCGACATCGGGAAACTGGTCGCCGCCGTGCAATCGGGCGATTGCGATGTCGCCTGCGGACGCCGGGCGAAGCGGAAGGACACCTGGAGTCGCCGGGCCGCCTCGAGGATCGCCAACGGGGTGCGCCGCACCTTCATCCAGGACGGCATCAGCGACACCGGCTGCTCGCTCAAGGCCTTTCGCAAGGAGTGCATCGACCTGCTCGTGCCCTTCAACGGCCTCCACCGTTTCCTGCCCGCCATCTTCACCCACGCCGGCCTCCGCCTCGCCGAGATCGATGTCAATCACCGCGAGCGCACCGCCGGTACCAGCAAGTACACCAACTTCGACCGCGCCCTCCGCGGCATCTACGACCTCGTCGGGGTCTGCTGGCTGCTGAAGCGGAAAGTGCTCTTTCCGCGGATCGAGGAAAAGTGAGCGGGGACGAGGCAACGGACGCTTCGATTCAACGCGGAGGCGCCGAGAGGCAAAGGATCGCGGAGGTTTTTGGAACCTGCCTCGCCTCGATTTACTTTGACTCGATCTCCCCTCCTTTGCAGGCTTGGCGCGGCAGATGAGGGTGGTCCCGAAATTCTTGGTTTCGTCGCTCTGGACGTTTCAGTTCATGCTCGATTGGATTTGCGGCTTCGTCGTCGGCTCTTTCATCTTTTGGTTGGTCCACGCCTGGTTCGAAAAGCCCACCTTGATCAACGAAATGGCACGAAGCCTCGTGCAAGTGGTCCCTGCCGTCATTGCGGTGAGCTACATGGTTCCCTCTCGATGGATTGCACCCCGGCTCTTCCGATTCCGGAAACTGATCGAAGAACGGGATCAACTCAGACGAAAACGGGAACAGGAGTCCTCCCACTACGTCATCGATCGTCCACGTCCGGTGGCCGAGCCTTGGTGGGAAAAATACCACTGATACCAACAGACCGGATAGAGCCTGACACGCGACTCAACTGCGGTGTGCCATGAACCGAATCATTTCCTTCCTATCCTAGGGAAAAAACCCTGCGATCCTCCGCCTCTCCGCGCCTCCGCGTTGAATCGAAGCGTCCTCCGTCCCCCCCCAACCTCACTTCCGCAATCCCAGGAAGACACCCGCTCCCGAGGCCGCGCCGGAAGGCAGGTAGCCTTTCACCAGGGTCGCCAGCGTTTCCGTCTGCATCGCGAGCCAGTGGCCGACGTCCTTCACGAGATCGAAGTTCTCTCCCCAGAACGGTTCGATCACGCCGTAGTGCACCAGCAGGCCCACGCCGGCCGCCAGCAGGGCCGCGATGGTCAGGGCCGTCTTGATGAACCAGCGCAGGAGCAGGGCAAAGAGAAAACCGATCGCGAAACTCAACCCCAGGCGCGTCGTCGCGCCGCCCCAGGTGAATTGCGGGAACCACTCCTGGAGTTTCTCGGTACCCCTCGCCAAGGCTCCCTCGGCTCCGGCTGTAACCGCCTCGCGGCTCGTGGTCGCGGGCACATCGGCGAATCCACTGGCCATCGAGGAACCGTCCGCCGGCCGATAGTCTCTCCGGGTCGTTTCCCCGGCGTAGGGGGCACCCGCTTCCGATTGCGGCTGCTGTTCTCCCGTCAGGAGCGCGTAATTGTCGGTCGCCAGACCGAACAGGCCTACGCCCGCCGCCAGGTAGAGCAACTTGCGTTTCCAGCGGGAAACGCTGTCCCATCGAGGCTTCAGGCCTTTCAGGCCACGGGTGATGTCGGGTTCGTCGCTCACGAGGAGAGTCGCGGGGGGTTCTCGGGACAGCCCGCCTTGGTGACGGCTATCGCGGCACTCATCGTCACCCACTCCTTCCAGAATTTCAATACTCAGCAAAGCTGAAATAAAGAAGGATCGACTCGACGGAGGATTCGCGGCATGATTCCCGGCTTTTCCATCCTGCCATGAAATCCTGCCAGCCTTGCCCCGAACGGAGCGCCGCGACGTTCCTCTTCGGCCTCGCAACCTTTTCCCTGTTGGGCTTTTCCCTGGTGACCGCGGAAGACGCCGATGCGGTCGCCGCCCCGCCGGCTCTCCTCCAGTCCAACCGCGTCCCGGTCCGGCTCGCGACCTCCCCCGCCCTCTCGCCGGACGGAGAACGTCTCGTCTTCGGCTGGGCCGGCGACCTCTGGATCGCCAGCGCCAAGGGCGGACGCGCCCGCCAGTTGTCGGCCCACCCGGCCTACGAGAACGGACCGGCATTTTCTCCCGACGGAAAACGCATCGCCTTCACCAGCAATCGCACCGGCCAGGACCAGGTCTTCGTGACCACGCTGCGCGGCGGAATTCCCACCCAGGTCACTTTCCACTCCGAAGGCTCGCGCGTCGTCGGCTGGTATCCGGATGGCCGCTCGCTCCTCGTGGAAGCCACTCGCGATTTCGCCACCCGGAGCGCCTCGCGATTCTACCGCATCCACCTTGAGAAGCGGGAACCCGAGCAACTGCTCTTCGACGCCGAGGGCCACTCCGGTGCGCTCTCGCCCGACGGGAAACGTCTCCTCTTCTGCCGCGAGGGCAGCGATCTCTACCGGCGCGGCTACCGCGGCACCCGCGCCTCGCAGATCTGGATGGCGGAGAATCTCGAAAGCGGCAAGCCGAAGTTCACCCGGCTCGTCGTTCGCCGGACGGCGGCGCGATCGCCGATGTGGAAACCGGACGGCTCGGGCTTCTACTACCTCGGTGATCACGGACCGGGAGGTCTTTTCGACGTGTGGGAGCGGGACCTCGAATCCGGCAAGGAAACCCGGCTCACCGATTTCCGCGACGATCCGGCCATCCTTCCCGGCATCGCCGCCGACGGTTCGGCGATGGTCTTTCGCAAGGGCTTCGAGTTTCACCGCCTCGATCTCGACGGCAAGAAGGCAAAGCTGGAAGCAAAACGCATCCGTCTCAGCGCTGCCGCCGATACCCTGCCCGACCTCACCGAGCGCCGCACCCTCAACAAGGCCACCAACGTCTCCTTCACCGCCGATGGCCTCGAGATCGCCTTCATCGCCGGCGGCGATCTCTGGGTCATGGACACCGAACTGCGCGAACCGGTCCCGATCACCCAGACTCCGGCCGAGGAACGCGAGCCGGTCTTTTCCGCCGACGGCGAGACCATCTTCTTCCTCCGCGATGCCGGGGCCGAGGCCGACGTCTGGTCGGTGAAACGCGCCGACGCCAAGAGCTACTGGTGGCGCAACCGGGTGTTCTCCGAAAAGCGCCTGACCCAGGATGGCGCCGCCAAGAACGATCTCCAGGCCGTCCCCGGCGGCGAACGGATCTCCTGGATCGCCGGGTCGGGCGATCTCTGGACGGCAAAAGCGGACGGCACGCAGCCGAAGCGCCTCCTGGAATCGTGGAACCGACCCGATTACGACTGGGCTCCGGACGGCAAATGGATCGCCTGGGCGGTCAGCGACAACGATTTCAACAGCGACGTCTGGATCGCCTCGGTCGAGGGAAAACGGGAACCCTTCAACCTCTCGCGCCACCCCGATTCCGACCAGTCGCCCCGCTGGTCGCCCGACGGCAAGATTCTCGCCTTCACCGGACGACGCCGGGAAACCGAGACCGACATCTACTACGTCTACCTCGATCGCGAGGACGAGGAGAAGGACCGGCGCGACCGGAAACTGGAATCGGCCCTCGAGAAAATGGACAAGGCCCGGAAGAAACCGGAACCGAAACCCACGACAACGCCCGACCCGAAAAAGGCGGAGCCCGCACCGAAGAAGGAACCGGCTCCGAAACCCGAGCCCGAACCGGTCAAGGACGAGCCCAAGGCCAAGCCCGAACCCGCCAAGGCCGCGCCGGCGAAACCGGAAGCGGAGAAACCCGAAGACAAAGAGACACCCGAGGAAACGAAGAAACCCGACGAAGCTCCGAAGCCGAAGCTGCCCGAGGTGAAGATCGACTTCGACGGGCTTTACGAGCGGATTCGCCACATCGGGATTCCCGACTCGAACGAATCCGGGCTTTTCTGGGCGCACGACTCCAAGCGCCTCGCCTTTTCCGCCGAGGTCAACGGCTCCAAGGGCACCTACACGGTCACCTTTCCCGACAAGCTCAGCCCCACGAAACTGACCTCCTCGCAGGGTGGCCTGGCCAAGTGGATCGCCAAGGACGACACCATCCTCTGGCTCGTCGGTGGCGTGCCCTCCTCGCTCTCGAAAGGAAAAGCCGCGAGCTACAGCTTCACCGCTCGCCAAGCCTACGACCGGAGCGAACACTGGCGCACCGGTTTCCGCCAGATCTGGCGCACCATGCGTGACACCTGGTACGACGAGAACCTCAACCACCTCGACTGGGATGCCGTCGGGAAGAAATACGAGGACATCGCCGCCACCGCCGCCGACGCCCAGGCCTTCGATCGGGCCGTGGCCATGATGCTGGGCGAGTTGAACGGCTCTCATCTCGGTTTCCGCTCCGGCGCCGCCAGCCAGAAATTCCGTCCGCCCGGAGGCTGGACCGAGGAGACCGCCCACCTCGGAGTCACTTTCGCCCGCGACTTCGCCGGTCCCGGCTGGAAGGTCGCCACCGTGATTCCGGAAGGGCCCGCCGACCGGAACGGAAGCAAACTGCAAGCGGGAGACATCATCTTGAAGATCGACGGCACGCCCGTGGATCGAACGACCGATCCCACCCTGGTACTCAATGGACTCCCCGAGCGCGACATCCGCCTCACCCTCGCTCCGAAACCGGCCGAAAATGTCGCGAACAAGAAAGCGCCGGAACGGGAGATCGTCCTTCGTCCCATCAGCTACAGTCGCGCCCGCGATCTCCTGGAAGAGGCGCAGGTCGATGCGAACCGCGCCCTGGTCGAGAAGCTGAGCCAGGGCCGGATCGGCTACGTTTTCGTGCCGCGCATGGCGTGGAACGAGTTCATCCAGTTCGAGGAGGAGATCTTCGCCCGCGGCGCCGGCAAGGACGGGCTCATCATTGATGTGCGCGACAACGGCGGCGGCTTCACCACCGACCACCTGCTCACCGTGCTGACTCCCGCCGAGCACGCCATCACCGTGCCCCGCGGGGGCGGCCCCGGCTATCCGCAGGACCGCCGCGTCTACGCGACCTGGAACAAGCCGATCACCGTGCTCTGCAACCAGAACAGTTTCTCCAATGCCGAGATCTTCAGTCACGCCATCAAGGAACTCGGACGCGGCAAGGTCGTCGGCGTGCCCACCGCCGGGGGCGTGATTTCCACCGGAGCCACCGGCATCATGGACCTCGGCACCCTGCGCCTTCCCTTCCGCGGCTGGTATCGCAGGAGCGATGGCGCCGACATGGAACTCAACGGCGCCGTGCCCGATGTCATCGTCTGGCCGCATCCCACCGATGCCGCCGCCGGGCGGGACCGGCAGATCAACCGGGCCGTGAAGGTCCTGCTCGAAGACATCGAAACCGAAGCCGCCTTGCCGAAACCGGATCTCGTTCCCGCCAGCGAACGGAAGGTTCCGGGCAAGGACTCGTAGGGTGGCTCTCCCGAGCCGCCCCTACCGATTTGCCTCTGGTCGAGAGCCGTGTTTCGCTGCCCCGTGAAATCCCGAAACCGGATACGCCTCTTCGTCGGCGCCCTCCTGATCTCCGTTGCCAGGCTCGACCTCTCCCTGGCCCAAGACAAAGACATCGCTGTTCCAGAACCAGACCGCCTCGGCATCCTCCTCGATGTCTCGCCCGAAATGGGCTTCCTGGTTCCCCAGGCCCGCAAGGAGATCCGCTGGTTGAACGAGCGGCTAGCCGAGCGGGAACGCCCCGCTGTTCCTCTCCGGGAATTCCTCGGCGCCGGCCTCGACCAGGAGGGCTCGCTTTCCGTTCCCGCCCGCAGGAACGCGCTTTACGAACTGCGCGACTTCTACCAGTCGGAAGAACTCGACGGCCTCTACTGGATCACCGCCCTGGGCGGAATGCAGAGTGGCGCCGGCTTTTTCCAACTCCAGGAGATGCTGAAGAAGGGCGACCACCAACTCATTCTCCGCAACGCCTGGCAGGACCAGGTGACCGCCGGCCGCCGCTGGGCCGATCGCCCACCCGAGCCGGAGGAGGATCCGCTGCATGAGAAGAATCTCGCCGACGATTGGTTCGAGGTGGTCGCCGCCGGAAACGGCTACCTCATTCGCTCCTGGCTGTTGCCGACTCCCGAATTCCGCGACTGGTTCGGTGCTCCGCACTGGCTCACCACCCCGACACTCATTAAGCGCCTCGGCGCCGGAGGACGAAAAGTGGCCCTCGACACGGCCTGGCGATCCCGACTCAGCTATCGCTACACCCTCGAATTCAGTCCAGAGGAAGAAACCTGGCCCGAGACGGCGCTGGGGCGAAACTGGCTCGAATCCACCGCCCTGGTTCCCTTTCTCGACCCGGAAGATCGCCAGCTACGCAATGACTTCGTCTACGAGGAACTTGCCGCCCGGGATTCCATCGCCGAAGACCTCGACCGGATTCCCGCCGCCAAACTCGGTATCCTCTTCGCATTCGGCTACATCGAGCGCGATCTCGAACGCTTCCAATCGCGAGGCAATCGCCCCATCCGGGACTGGCGCTCGCATTACCTCGCCGACCTCACACGCATCGTCTCCGAATCGCGCCGGCAGATCGAGGCCGACGCCGGGCGCGACGATCGCGTCTACCTCAACGAGTTCCTCGCCCTGCCGGGGCGCGGCTCGCGCGATGCCCGTCCCGAAGCCTTCGCTGGCCGCATCGCCGAGCTGGTGCGTGAGCACGGAGTCGATGCGCTTTACCTGTTCACCAACGGCTACACCGGCGACGGAGACTACGGTCGATTCGAGATCGCCGAATCCGCCATCGCCAAGGTCATCCGGGAGGCCGGCGTCAATCTCTACGTGCGCGTGCCCTTCGAGTTCGGCGTCGCGCCGACCGATCTCCATCGACTCGCCGCCGCCAGCGGAGGTGCCGTCTTCCAGGGCAGATCCGGCGATCCCGACTGGCGGGTTCCCGCTCCCGAAGCCGCGTGGCCGGAGATGCCGGAAGCAGAAGTGTCGGTGGCCCGCTGAAGCGCTTCGGAAAACGCCGCTTCCCCCCGCGTTCGGATTCGACTAGATAATCGGCATGAAAACCACCCTTCTCGCCTTTCCCCTCGCTCTCGTTCTCGGCTCGGCCGCCTTCGCCGCCGACGACCATGGCGAACTCATTTTTTCCGACGACTTCGAACGCACCGAATCGCAGGAGACGAAGGACGAACCCGGCAACGGCTGGGGAACCAACAGCAAGTCGCGGGCGAAGGGCAACAAGCAGGTTGATCTGAAGGATGGCGCCATGCACATCTTCATCCACGAGGAAGCCGATCACGCCGTCTCCGTCACCCATCCCTTCGAGTTCACCGATGGCGCCGTCGCGGTGAAGTTCCTGCTGGAGGAGAAACAGGACAGCCTCGGCCTCAACTTCGCCGACCTGCAGGAGAAGTCGGTCCACGCCGGCCATCTCTTCGTGGTTCGCGTCAAACCCGATTCGGTGTCGATACAGGACCTGAAGACCGGCAACATGCGACTCGATTTCCGCGAAGCCCGCCTCGCCAAGAAAGTGACCGAAGAGCAGAAGAAACGGGTCGCCTCGAAGACGAAGAACATTCCCCACGAGGTCTCCGTCGGCGAATGGCACGACCTCCTCGTCGAGATCGCCGGCGACACCGCCACGGTCACGCTCGACGGCGAAAAAGTCGGCGAGTTCAGCTCGGAAGGCTTCGCCCACCCCACCAAACGCATGCTCCGCCTCGCCGTCCCCCGCAACGCCGTCGTCGATGACGTCCGCATCTGGCGGAAGAAGTGAAGAGCCAACGGTGGGATGGGCGCCCCCGGGGGGCCCTTTCATCCCGGAAGATCGGTCCAGCCTCGAAACGACCGCCTGGAAGCCTCAAGGGTGGCCATGAACGGCTATCCCGGCTTGTTCCCGTCCCGCAGAAAGGCGAGCAGGTCCGCCATTTCCTCCACGGTGACCGTGGCCTCGAGTCCTTCGGGCATCAGGGAAACGCCGGCGCTCCTGAGCTGGGCGATGTCGGTACGCAGCAGGGTGCGGGAGGAACCATCGACCAGCTTGAACGTGATTCCCGAGGCGGTCTCGCCGGCGATGAGTCCGAAGAGCTGTTCGCCGGTCTTCAGTTCGCAGTGGTAGGCGTGGTAGCCGGGCTGGATGTCGAGGTTCGGGTCGAGGATGTTCGTCAGAAGCTTCTCGGCCGGGTGATCGCTCACCGCCGCCAGGTCGGGACCGATCTCTCCGCCGGCCGTCTCGCCTCTCCGATGGCAGGCGAGACAGGCTTTCTGGAAAATCGCCTTCCCCTTCGCGGGATCGCCGTTCCCGGCCAAAGCGGGACGGTAGCGGGCCACGATCTCGGCCCGGGTCGATTCGGCGTTCGCCGCGAACAACCGTGCCGCCGTTTCGCGATGACCGCGACTCGGATGCTTCGTCAACTGAAGGCGCAACGTCGGATCAATGTCTCGGGCGGGAATCGTGCCGCTTTCGATGGCGGCGAGCAATCGCCCGGTCCACGACGGGCGCGCCAGGAACACGTCGAGCACGCCTCGCCGGGCCGCCGGTGAGAGTCCCGGCCACGCCTCGAGCAGCAAGCCGGGAACCTCGTCCGCCGCACTGGATCGCAAGCCCTCGAGAGACCGCGCGATCTCCTCCGGCGGACTGGCCGGTGTGAGGCGCCCCGCCAGGAAAGCCAGCGCCTCTTCCCTGTTCCCGTCAAGCCGGACCAGCAAATGGGCCGCCTCGATCCGGACCTCGGTGGGCTTTGCCTCGTCCTCCAGGGTCCCGCGGGCCGCATCCACCCTGGCAACGAAAGCCCCGGCAAGTTCCGGGGATTCCAGGTCATCCGGAGACATCCCGCGAGCCTCCAGCAGATCGAGCAACCGCAGCGCTCCGGGCACGGTTTCCGTCCACGAAGCCACGAGGCGGGCGAAGGACGCAGGATCGTTCCGGCTCAAGGCCATGGCCGCCAGTTGCCGGCGCGGGTCGTCCATCCCGTCGAGATCCCCACCCTCCGATGACACCGCCTTTACCAGTCCCTCGAAATGCGGCAGGGCGGAACTGAAAACGGCCGCTTCGAGAAAGGGGTTCCCTTCCTCCAGCAGCGCCACGAGGGCCGCCGTGACTTCCGGAGAGGCGGGCCGTTCTCCCAGGGTGAACGCAAGCTGCAGGCGCACCGCCGCGTCGGGGTCCTCCGCCAGGGCCAGCACCGCCCGCCCGATCTCGGGACCCGGGCGAATC
>JAUIGT010000112.1 GCA_030432615.1 Verrucomicrobiia bacterium | reverse complement strand
TTCCTCCACCGCCGTCCGCAGGCGCTTGTCGCGGATATTCGTCCGGGCAAAGGCGCCGGGCTCGGGAATATAGGGACGGGATGAAATGAGAATCGCGAACACTCCCGTGGGCTGGCGAATCAGAAAACGGCGGACCTCTTCCCCGGGATCTCCTCCCCCGTCCTCGGATTCGACGAGCCCGTCGTCGCTGATGAAGTCTTCCCCGAAGGCTTCGCGGATCACCCGCGCCACCCGCTCGAAGGGCGGATTGCGGGGTTCGGAAAGGAGGAATACCAACGACAAGGGCGCCTGCACCTCACCGACCGCCCGCTCCAGGGCCGCGCGCGCCACCTCGATCCGTCGCCGCCGATTCACCAGCCAATCGACCAGGGAGAAGCCGAACCAGAGAATCGCTACCACCAGGAAAGCCGCGCCGGACCACGGCAGCCCGTGCGTCATCAGCCGCAGGAGCAGCAGAGCCACGACGAGGGCGGGAACGAGGGGCAATCGAATGACGGTATCCCAACGCATGAGTTTCCAGAAACAGGGCCGACAGCGGCGATCGAAAGACCGGGAATGTAGCGCGATTCCCGCGCCCGATCCAAGGAAAGGGAACGCCATCGGGAAGACGCTGCCGGAACCGATTCAGCGCTTCTTCGCCGGGATCACTGAAAAGGTGGCCGCGGGAACGGCCGCGCCGGCATAGGGATAGGAGCCCTTGCCCTCGCTGTCGGGATCCACGTAGCCGCTCCACGCTCCTCCCACCCGTGGCATCGGATCACTGGAGATCGCCGGCCGGAGAATGACCGCACCCTCGCGCAACGGCATCAGCACCCGCTTCGGCGGGCCATCGATTTCGAATCCGAGCGTGGATCGTGTCTTCGTCTTCCGAAAGGTCACCCGCCAGCATTCGGCCACGAAACCGGGTCCGTCCTCGTCCTCGATCCGGGCGAGCACGGTGGCCTCCACCGGGATCCATTCCCGCCTCGCGGTGTCCCGCAAGCGTTGCTCGGTCTCTTGTCGCGCCTGATCGGACTCGTATTGCTGACGCTCCCAGAACAGGCGCCAGCGCAGGGCTCGCTCCCGCTCGTTCTCGGCCTTGAAGACCTTCATGGCGAGAAAGGGATCGAATCCCCATTCCGCCTGCACCTCTTCGGAGAGATCGAAGAAGGAAAGCCGGGCCATCCCGGTGGTGTGTTTCACCAGCAGGGCGGCGGGATCGGCCCGAATCACCTGGCAATCTTTGTAGACGCCGCCGTCGCGGGTCGTGAGCTTTTCGTAGTGATCCGGTCCCTGTTTCGGGGGACGAGTCGGAAGCTCCTCGGGAGCGACGGTTTTCGTTTCCCCCGTCTTCGACGATTCCGAGTCGGCGGCCGGTCTTTCGGAAGAGGGCAATGGCAGGGGTAGCGGAGCCTCGGCGGAACCCGGGGCCGGGCTCACCTTCGTTTCGCCGGTTTGCCCGGATGATTCCAGGGCGGACAGCATCGCCAGGGCGGCGAGAAGAAGGAACCTCAGGCGGAGGCCCCATCGTCCCCGCCACCGACCCGGCAGACCCCGTCCGAACAGCGTCCCAGGATGGTCGCCAGGTCCGCCTCCCGCAGCGCCTGTCTCCGGGGCGCGCCCCTCTCCCCGCTCCAGCGCACGAGCCGAATGCGGCCGTCGACAATCTCGATGCCCGTGATGGATCCGTCGTTGAAGGAGCAACATCCGGTGTTGAAATAACACGGGCGAGCGTCCTCGGGCAACGCCGTTCTCAGTTCATCGAGGTCGGCGGCGACCCAGTGGAGTTGCGCCTCCTTCATGGCAATCTCCTCCGGCGAGGCGGAGGTGAGCCGGAGCGCTTCCAGTTCCCCGCGGATCGTCTGTTCCCACGCCGTGGACATGAACACCGGGTGATGAGTGTGGCCGCAGATCAGCAGGAGATCGGACCGTTGGCGCGCCCATTCGTAGAGCGCCTGCTCGTGGGTCAGGCGAATGGCGTGATCCGACGAAGGCACCCCGACCGTCAGTCCCGTCAGTTTCTGGATCGGCACCCAGAAGCGTTTCACGATGAAACGGTCCAGCCAGGTGTAGTGGATCCCCTGGTGTCCGTGGACGAAAAGGATTTCCCCCAGTGCCGATCCCGACGCGTCGGTGAGGGTCATGACCAGGCTCTCCCGCAGCTTCGCGCCCCCGGTGTAGCGTTCGATCACCGGCCGATTCCAGGGCCAGGCCAGGCCTTCGTCGTGATTCCCCAGGAAGCGCTCGGCCTTGCCCCGATCGAAGAATCCCTTTTCGAGTTCCAGGGTTCCCTCGTAGTGGTCGATGACGCCGACCAGGAGCCGCTCCCAGAGTTCCTCGATATCGCCCAGCAGAAAAAGCCGGTAGTCGAGCGAACCGTAGTAGCCGAGGGCGGCATGATAGATTTTCCGACAGGGCCGGAAGTCGTCGGCGCGATCACCGATGCCCCGGTGGAGATCGGAAAAGATCACCAGCCGGCTCTGGTCGAAGCGCACGGTTTCCCGGTCCGCCTTGCGGTAGGCGCGGTCGAGGCCTTCGGCCACCCGCTCGAGGTATCTGTTCCGACTGCGCCACATGTTCGTCGCTCGCGAGGCGCCAGCAAACACCGCTCCCCCGCCCCCTTCAACGCAACTTTTCGTGACTGGAGGGTTTCTATCTCCCGCAATTCCCTCTAGTCTCTTTCCGCCCATGAAGCCTTTCCGTTCCCGATTGTTCCGATTCGCCGCCATGACACCGATCCTGGCGGCGGGCTTCCTGACCCTTCCCCTGCTCGCGGGGCCGAACGACAGTGGCCTCGGCACTCCGGAGACGGACAAACCGGACCGGCCGGAAAAATCGGACCGGGAAGACCCCTTTCGCAATCTCACCTCGGAACAGCGCACCGAACTGCGGGAAGCGGTGCGAAAGGCATGGAGCGATCCGGCGGTGATCGAGGCCCGGGACAAGCTGAAGTCCGCGGCCGAGGCTTACCAGAACGCGCTCAATTCCGCGATCAAGCGTGGGAGTCCCGAGCTGGCCGAGACGGTGGACGCCCTCCGGCGCGAAACCGACTCCGCCTTCCGCATCTACGGCCATGGCCCCGGCAAGGAAGGCACCCCCGGTGGTCCCAGTGGAGGTCGCCGCGGCGACTGGCGCGACTACGAGGGTTTCCTGACGATGGAGAATCCCCCTTTTCTTCGCGATCTCACGCCGGAACAACAGGCGATCTATCGCGAAGCCCACGCCAAGGCCATGAACGCTTCGGACGTGAAAAGCCGACTGTCCACCCTCCGGGATCTCAAGCAGTCGGACGACGAAATTCGCAAGCAACGCATCGAGCAGATCCGGCGGGTTCACCAGGCCATCCGCGAGGCGATGAAGGCGGCCGACCCGCGCGTCGCGGAATTTCTCCCGGAATACCCGCGTCCCGGAGAAGACGGTCGGGATCGTCCCCGTCCCCCGCGGCCGGAGCCACCCCGGGAATAAACCGAACGAGGCATGCCCGCTCAGGGAACGATCACTTTCCCCCTCCCGACGAATCGTCGGTGAGCAGGTTTTTCAAGCTGTCGGCGGAGCCCTCCCAAAGCTGGCCGTTTCCGTGGAGTCCGGCATAGAGTCGGACGAGCGCCCTGAGTTCATCGCGACGCTCGGGATCGGCGAGGACCAGTTCGATGGCCCTGCGCATGGCATCCGCCGCCAGGGCCGCGTCGGCGCAGGCATCGGGTCCGTAGGCGCGGGCGAACAGGACCGAGGCCTCGGCGCCCTCGCCCTTGCCCAGGTGGACGAGCCCGGCGACGTAGTCGAGTTCGGCGGCGACGGAACTGACCGCGGGAATCTCCTCCCGGGTCGCCGCCACCCGCTTTTCCGCTTCCTCCCAATTTCCGTCTCCCACCGCCGCCCAGCAATCGATGATGCCCTCCTGGGTTCGCTCGGAAGCGGGCAACTTGTTCCACTCGATCCGCTTGGCGGTGTAGGCGATGTCCTGGGGACGACGCAGGCGTCGGTAGCAGTCCAGCAACCGCCGCTCCGCCAGGGTGGCGAAATTCCCCGGAGCCGGGTAGTGGGTCTTCGAATCCCGCTGCAGGGAGATCGCCTTGAACCGTTCCGCGGCCTCCGCATAGCGCCCCTTGTCGAACAGGCTCATCACCTCCAGCCATTCGGGTGGCTGCGGAAAATCGATGAAGTCGATCTGGTCGAACTGGTAGGTCTGCGGCTGTGGCAGTCCCGGCAACCACCACTTCAGGCTGGTGCCGGAAACCGAGTCGACCCGCCCCTCCAGCGCGCGCCCGTCCTTGAGCACGATCGTCGCCCGGCTTTCCTGGGCTTGAAGCACGGTTCCCGCGAACAGGAAAACCACGGCCGCGGCGGCGAAAGTCGCGATTCGCATTCGGTGGGGAGAGGAAGATTCAGTCATGGTTTTCCGCGCGCGACCAGTTCATCGCGCCATTCGTTGAATCGTTTTCTACCTTCCGTGATCCCGGGGTGCTCCAGATGCCCCATGCGCTTGAGCATGTCCTGGAGAATCTTGAGGGCATCGACGAGGGCTCCCTCCTCCTTGCGCATTTCGGCGGCGCGCAGGTAGGCTTTCGTCGACCAGTCGAGGTGACCGGCGTGGATGACGTAGACATTCACGTAGGCCTT
This sequence comes from Verrucomicrobiia bacterium, assembly GCA_030432615.1. Taxonomy (GTDB): domain Bacteria; phylum Verrucomicrobiota; class Verrucomicrobiia; order Verrucomicrobiales; family DEV007; genus JAEUHH01. Next base: position 9,810 of record JAUIGT010000112.1, on the reverse strand, counting down.
CATCGCCTCGGCCTCCTCTCCACGTCGATCCAGGCAGACGGCATACTGATAGTTCGCCTCCGGGCGCGCCAGGGAATGCGAGCGATCCTCGAGGTAGCGTTCCCACCATTCCTGCGCCTCACCCCATTCCTCCTGCCGGGTGTGGAGACGGGCGATCCCGAGGATGGCCTCTTCTCTCAGTTCGGCGCTGTCGACCTCGTTGAGCACCCGTTGAAATCGATGCATGGCCTCCTGCCGGCTGTTGGTGGTTCCGCGCTTGGCGAGAATGCTGGCGCTGTCGACCAGGGCAAACCCGACCGCCTCGCCTTGCGGACGCTGGTTGAGGATGAAATCGTAGATCACCTCTGCATCCTCCGGCTTGTTGCGCTCTTCGAGGTTCCAGCGAGCCAGCCGCACCATGGTGTAATTGCTGAGGTTGCCTCCGTCCTGCAGGGCCGCCAATCGGTAGAAGGCCTGGTTGATGGCCTCGCGATTCTTTTCCTCGTCCTCGCCGGCCAGCACCTCGATCTCGCCCATCGCCAGCCATGCCCGTAGCGGCGCCGGCGGCGGCGAGGGATTGGCGGGAAAGGACTTGAGCCGGGCGATGGTTTCCTCGACCGGGTAGTTCTCGCGCAGGAAATCGACGTAGGAACCGACCAATTCATCCAACTGTGGATTGCCGGGTTCGTCGCCCACTTCGTTGACCAGTCCCTCGAGGAGGCCCCGCGCCTCGTCCTTCCGTTCCAGGTTGACCAGGGATTCCAGCGCCGACACGACGGCATCCGTCCGCCACGAGGTCCCCTGGTATTTCTGCATGAACTCATCGAACCACTCGCCGGCCTTCGCCCACTGCTTCTCGTCGGACGCGGCGGAGATGAGTTGGCGCAACGCGTAACCGGCCACTTCCGGATCGCGCCGGGAATCCTCTTCCGCGAGTCGCTTGGCCTCGACGTAGCAGGCGGCGATCTCCTCGAACTCCGCTTCTCCCTTCCCCGCAAGGGCATCCCCCTTGACGTTCCACGAACCCGGCACCTCCTCGGCATCCGGGAAGGAGGTGTGCAGTTCCTCGATGCGCCCGAGCGAAATGTCCCAGTCCTCCAACACCAGGTGAGCCAGTCCGCAAAGATAGAGCGCCGTGGCTCGAACCGAGGACGCCGGATACTCCCGCAGGAATTCGTCCAACGCCGCGGCGCCCTCCGCCCACTGGAAGAGGTTCACTTTCGACGCGCCGAAATAGAACTTCGCCAGTTCCATCCGCTTGCCCTCGGGATGGCTCTCGAGGTAGGAATCCAGTTCGTCCTCCGCCTCCTCGAACCGGCCCAGGAAAAAGAGCGAACCTCCCGCCACGAAGTCGGGGATGTCACGATCGTCGGAGCCCGGCTCCATGTCCTCGCGCACCTCGGAAGCCACCCGGTGCGCCTCGGCGTATTCCCCCTGGAGAAACATGACCTCGACCAGCACCCGGGCCACCGCCGGCTTCAACTCGTGCGTGGGAAACTCCCGAAAGAAGGTGACGCCATACTGGTAGGCTTCCTTCCAACGGCTCAGGTTGACGCTGCAGACCACCAGGTTGTGCAGGACCAGGGGACGCTGGTCGATGCCCGGGAACTCGTCCGCCAGCACCTTGTAGGCGGCCCGGCTCCCGGCCAGGCTCCCGAGCTGGTAGTGTGCCGCGCCGATCCCCAGCTGGAGGCTGACGTATTCCTTCTCCAGCTTGGGAATCTCTTCCTTCAGTTCCGCGATCCGGGCATCGACCTGTGGCTTGGCGTCCGCCTCCACGACGCGGCTCTCCAATTCCACCAGTCGCTCCCGCCTCTCCCGCAGCAACTCGCCGGGGTGCCCCATGAGCCCGTACCAGAGCAGCGCCCGAACGGGATCCTTGCGATCGAAACCGGTCCCCGCCTGGGCCGCGAAGGCCGGATTGCGGCGGTGCCGGGACTCCAGGTCCTCGCGCCGGATCAGGTCGCCGTAGCGGTGCAGGAAGTCACGGATCTCGGCCGTGCTCGCCAGCGGCGCCCAGTTGTTGACCAGCACCATGAAGATCATCCGCTTGGTCGGATCGGTGAGCACTTCGTTGTCGAGTTGTCCGACCAGGAAATCCTTGCCCTTGGTGACCTGTTCGGACCGGATGTGGCACTTGGCCTGGTTGATCTGGACCTGGAGGCGGTTGATCTTCGGCTCGTATTTCTGGTCGTCCTCGGCCAGCACCCGCTGGTAACGCTCCGCCGCATCAGCGAATTTCCCCATCGCCATCTCGCAACCCGCCCACTGCTCCAGCGCCTGGATGCGAAAGCGGTTGGGCAATCGATGATCTCCCTGCACCACCTGCTTCAGGACTTCATTGTCGTAGGTCTCGTAGCAGGTTCGCAGGGGCTGGATGGCGGCCTCGTATTCCCCCTTCCGGATCAGCAGCATCCCCCGGATGAAATAGAAGTGTCCGAAGACCGGTCCGTAATCGTCGATGGCACCTTCGGCATAGTCCGCCAGCGCCTTATCCACGATGGCGAGCCCCTCGTCGAACTGACCGCTGTCGATGGAGGCCACCGCCCGGTCGTAGGCGGTCGTCAGGTCGAGGCTGGTGCTGTCCTGGGCTCCCGCCGGCGGGATTGCCAGCGCGAGCAGCGCCGGCACGCCGAGTCGCATCCACCAATCGGCCTTCGCTCTCTTTCCCTGCGTCCTCTTCTTCACCATCGATTCCTCGGCTGAAATCCTCAACGCAACTTGTCCTTGTACTGGCCCGGATTCCGCAGGTAGTCCCGGCCCTTGATGGTCGTCCCGTCCTTGACGACGATCACGAAATCTCCCCTCGTTCCCTCGGCGATGCTGTTGAAATCCTCGGCCCCGGCGCTCGTCTGCATGGCGAAGGTGTTGACCTTGGGCGAGCCGTTGGCGCGATTCAGACGGATGATGTTGTCGAGATCGATCTTGCTGTTTCCGTCACTCATGAAGTAGATGACGTCCGGCGGCGGCTTCATCAGGTGGCCCATCTTGAGCGCGAGTTCCCAGTCGGTCCCGTAGAACTTGTCGATCTTCTTGAGGAAACCCATCGTCTTCTTCACGTTGCTGCTCGTCGCCGGGAGCCATCGCTCGGTCGGCATCTTCGAGTCGGGCCCGTCGAAGTCCCAGTCGAAGGCGCCGTTCTTCGCGAAGAACGGGTACTTGTTGCCCTTCGGGTCGATGACGTTGTAGCGATTGCCCCGGCCCCCGCTGTCGTATTTCCAGCCGTCCACGGCGAAAAGGCAGCCGCCGGCGAAGAGAATCACCTGGTATTGCACGGAGGGCGACAAGCTCTTGAGCGCCTTCTCCAGTTCCTCGTCGCGGAGGGTCACCTGGCTGTCGCGCATCGAGGCCGAATGGTCGAGGACGAACAGGAAACGCCGCCCGGTGGATCGGCTGCCGAAGAAGCTGGCGCCCGATCCCATGCCGCCTCCGCTGCCGAAACCGCTACCGAAATCCCCCTCGCCCAGTCCGATGGGACCGTCGCTCACCCTGGTCACCTCCGGCGCCGCGATCTTGGCCGCCGTGTTCGCTCGCATCATCTTCGCGATCGGGGAAGCCGCCGCCGCGGACGAGGCCTGTTCGACCTGCTTCATGACCGCCTTCTTCTCCATCTTCGGCTGGGAACTCTGCGAGGGAGCCACCACCTGGGCGACGATCTCGGGTTCGTCCCGAACCGCGGGAATGATCGCCACCAGCAGGAAAACGAGGGCGAGCACCAGGTGGACGACCACGGCCACGGTGATGGCGGTCGCCTTCCGGCTGTTCTTCTTCGGATCGGAAATCGTGGGTTCGTCGATGATCATAGCAACGGGCAGGCGGGGAGTTGGACGGGAAAACCGCGCTATTGCGTCAGGGAAATGTTGCCGAGTCCGTTGGCGGAACAGGCGTTGAGCACATCGATGAACCGCTGCTCGGAAGCCTCATCGGCGCAATCCACCACCACCATGGTCTCGCTCCCGGCATTGGCGGCGGCCATCGCGTAGCGCTCCAGGCGATCGTTGAGATTGGGCAGGGAACGATCGTCGGGATCGGAATCGACCATCTCGTCGTTCACGAACACGGCCCCGTCCCCGCTGATCTTGATCACCATCTGGTCGGTCTTCACCGGGTCGCTCTGCTCGGTGGCCACTCCGGGCAGCACGAGCCCGAGATCGGCCTCCTGCTTCATCAGCGTGGTGGTGACGATGAAATAGATCAGCAGCAGAAAGGCCACATCGATCAGCGGAGAGATGTTCAGCTCCGGATCCTCGTTGGGAAAAGGGTTGCTGCTCTTTCGACGTGCCATGGTCGTGGGTGGGAAACTCGCCCGCGGATCACTTGTCCGTGACGTAGGTGGAAAAGATGATGTTGTTCACCCCGCCGCGGGCGGAGGCGTTGATCACATCCTTGACCATCTTGTGGCTGGCGTTCTTGTCGGCCCGGAGATGCATCCGGGTGTTGGGATTGCGCTCCTTGGCCCGGGCCATGAGCTGCTCGATCTGGTCGGCGGTGTATTCGATGGTGCCGGTCTCGTCCCGCACCTTGCCGTCCTCGTAGACGTTGATGATGATGCGCCCCTCGATCAGTTCCGGCACCTTGGCGTCGGTGGCGATGGGAATGGTCACCCGCTTGTCCTTCTGGTAGGTGATCATGGTCGAAGCCACCATGAAGAAGATCAGCAGCAGGAAGACGAGGTCGATCATGGGCGACATGTCGACGTTCGGCTTCGAGTCCGCGAAGTTGTCTTTTCTCGCTCGGGCCATGGGGGAAAGAGTCGCGAGAGGGTGATTCGGATCGCCCGTTCCGATCAGGCCATCGGGGGGCCCTCGGGAGCGTGACCGGAATTTTCCGCGGAGGGGTGGTGACTGTTCTCGTAGGTGCCGGCGTAGACCGTGCGCCGCAGGCTGTTGAGCATGCGGGAGGCGTGCTTGTCCACCCGGGACACCAACTCGGTCAGCCTGTCGCGGAAGAAGAAATACGCGAAGATCGCCGGCAGCGCGATCACCAGGCCCGAGGCCGTCGTGACCAGGGCCTCGGAGATGTTGCTGGCCAGCTTGGCTGGATCACCCATGCCTTCCCGGCCGAGGGTACCGAATGCCTTGATCATCCCCGAGACGGTTCCGAGCAGCCCCAGCATCGGCGCGGCCTGGGAAATGACCGAGAAGTAGTTGATGGTCCGGGCCCGGCCGCGATTGAATTCCTGCGAGGCGTCGGCCATGAGATCGTAGATGGTGTCCCCGTCGAGGGTCTCGTAGCCGCGCTCGTAGATGTACTCGGTCGCGCCGTGCATCACCTGCCCCAGGCAGGTCGGGCTCTCCTCCGAGGTGCGCATGGCATTCTCCACGTCGCCGTTCTCCATGGCGGTCTCCAGTTGGCTGACGATTTCCGGCGGAAAGAAATTCTTCGGCTTCAGGTCGAGAAAGCAGTAGACCGCCAGCGCGATGATGGCGATCGACATCGCGCCCAGGGGCCACATCGCCCAACCGCCCTCCGCGATCAGGTCGAAGAGACTCTTTTCACCCGACTCGGGAGCCCCGGTGTCGGGTTCGGCGACAGGCGCCGTGACCTTCTCGTCATCGACACCCGGTATGGTGAGATCTTCCTGGGCCGATACCTGAGCCAGCGCACCGGCGAGAGAGAGACATACCGCGAGAACAAACAGGGGGATTCTTTTCATTCACTTCCAATGGTTGGGGGAAACCACGGGCCTGGAAACGGCCCGACCAAAGCCCGGAGGTTTTACCGGTCCCGCCCCCGGGAGACAAACCTTTCTTGAAAAAAAGTTGCATCCCAGCTACCACGTTACCCATGAGATGCGACCTCGGCGGAATCGCCGCTTCGGCCGCCGCCGTCAACTGTCCGCCATTCGCTCCCGGACACGGGCTTCCCGCCAGTCGGTGCGATGATGCAGCATCCAGTCGACCAGAGCGGCCTCGAAGCCGATGTCGCGACCGGCTTCTTCGCTCTTGATCCACTTGTGCTTCAGGATCTCCTCGCGTTCGGCGAGGAATTCCCGGTAAAGCGAGGATTGTTCCAGGATCGGGTCGGGGGCGGCTTCAGCCATGACTCAGGAGGGATTCTGACAGGGGTGAAACAAGAGAACGGAGCAGCGGCGGTCTGCTGGTCCCGCCGTTTCCGTCCGGGGAACAGCATAGCGCCTCCTTGTTGTTCCTCATGTGAAATCTCGGCTTTTCTTGTTCCACCCTCCGCGGGCGTGACGCACGCGGACACGCGCCTCATCGGTCAACCGATTCCGCGGGGTTGATTCCATCGGCGCTCGTGAGACGGTGTCCCGCCCTTCCAAGCAACTTCGGTCGGGCTTTCATCCCACCCGGCCGAGGCCGGCGTAACCTTTCGGAAGCAGCCAAACCACGACCACGTTCCGCCCCTCCATTTTCCCACCGCCCCATGTCCGACTCCCCCACCAACGTCTTCGAGAGTGCCCTTCAGAACCTCGACCGCTCCTTCGACTACGCCGATATCCACTCCGAGGCCGTCACCCGGTTGAAGCATCCCAAGCTCGTCATCGAAGTCTCCATTCCGGTCCGGATGGACAGCGGGGACATGCGCATCTTCACGGGATACCGGGTCCGCCACGACGACACCCGAGGCCCCGGCAAGGGAGGCATCCGCTTCCACCCGAAGGTCGATCTCGACGAGGTCAAGGCGCTCGCGTTCTGGATGACCTGCAAGACCGCCGTCATGAACCTGCCCTACGGTGGAGCCAAGGGCGGCGTCATCGTCAATCCCAAGGAACTCAGCCCGCTGGAACTGGAACGGCTCAGCCGCGGATTCATCCAGCGCATCGCCGACTTCATCGGCCCCGAGACCGATGTACCCGCGCCCGACGTCTACACCAACGCCATGATCATGGGTTGGATGATGGATGAATACTCCAAGATCAAGCGCCAGTTCACCCCCGCCGTCATCACCGGGAAACCCATTCCGCTCGGGGGCAGCGAAGGACGCGCCGACGCCACCGGTCGCGGCGCCTACTACTGCCTCAAGGAACACGAGAAGCAGCGGGGCTGGAAACCGGAAAACGTCAACGTGGCCATCCAGGGCTTCGGCAACGCCGGCCAGGCCATCGCCCGCCTGCTCGACGCGGACGGCTACAACATCGTGGCCGTGAGCGATTCCTCGGGAGGCATCTACCGGAAGGAGGGTTTCCACGTTCCCAGCCTCATCCGGGTCAAGAACAACCAGCGCGAACTGGAAGCAGTCTACTGCGAGAACGGTCTCTGCGAGAAGGTGGAGGCCGATCGAATCACCAATGAGGAACTCCTGGCCCTGGATGTCGATATCCTGATTCCGGCCGCCCTCGAGGACGTCATCACCGAGGACAACGCCGGCGACGTCAAGGCACAGACCCTGGTGGAGATCGCCAACGGTCCGGTCACCTCCGGCGCCGACCCGATCCTCAAGGAAAACGGGGTCTACGTCATTCCCGACATCCTCGCCAACGCCGGCGGGGTCACCGTGAGCTACTTCGAATGGGTGCAGAACAAGGCCGGCTACTACTGGACCGAGAAGGAGGTGCACGACCGGCTCGAGGAGCGGATGTCCAAGGAATTCTGGGCCATCCACGAGCTGACCGAGAAGCACGATATCGACATGCGCACCGCCGCCTACGCCCACGCTCTCTCGCGTATCGGCAAGTCGCTCACCGCCCAGGGAACCAAGGACTATTTCCACCAGGACAAGGCCGAGTAGGCGGGGCAATCGCGTCGAACGCGCGTCGATGGGAATTTGCATCGCGTGAAACCGGCGAAACTGGTAGAATTCCGCAGCGCGACGAATTCCCCCCGCGCCGCTTCGGAATGTCCTGGTTTATCACCGCAATTCGCTGGCTGATCGGCCTCGGGCTGCTGGGGTTCGGGATTTCGCTGATCACCCGGGAAATCCCGCCGACCTCGCCTCCTGCGGATGTCGAGATCGGCTTGGACTCCTTGCGCCCCGACCTGCACTTCGGTCGTCTCTTTCTCGGCATGGCATCGATCATCGCCGGAGCCATCGCCATCGCACCCGACCTCATCCGGGTCGCTGCGAGCCCGCTCCTGGGGCTCATCGATTCCATCTTCCTGCCCGGCCGGCGCGGAGGAAAACCCGACCTGAACCTGAGACTTCCCGTCTACTACCGGGAGCAGGAACGCTACGAGGATGCGCTGGCCGAATACCGAAAGATCATCCGGTTTCACCCCGAGCGACCGGAAGGCTGGATCGGCGCCATCGAACTGCTGCTCGAGCCTTTTGAGAGACCCGCCAAAGCCCGCAAGCTCTACGAACGCGGCCGCCGCAAGTTGCGCGCCTTCCCGGACGCTCTCGCCGAATTGGAAACCCGCTGGCGGCAACTGGCCGGCGAACGAGATCGCTGAATGCCCCTCCCCACGCCCTTGAGTGCCGCCCAGCTTTTCAATCTCGCCGAAGCCGCCCTCTGGCTGGGAATCGGCGCCTGGTTGATCTTCCTCGCCTTCCTGCAATCCCGACCATTTCGGGAGGGAATCGGCAATCCCGGGCGCGTCCGCACCGCGCTAACCGGACTGGTTTTCCTGGCTTTCGGCGCCAGCGACCTCGTGGAAATCCGGACCGGCGCGTGGTGGAAACCCTGGTGGCTGCTGACCTGGAAGGCCGCCTGCATCGCATTGCTCTTCTGGCTTTGGCGGACACACCGACGCCAGTCGGCTTGATGGGGACGGATTGGTTGGACTGGAATCTTCACTGCGAATCGAAACGAATTCACCGATTCCGATTCGACAAATTCTCATTCGGAATCTGACGCCAGAATTCGAGTTCATTGGCGTTCATTCGCGGTATTCCATCGGGAAACGACAGGTCGGGTGGCGCATTTTCGGCTTTGCCTGCAGCGCGATGCCGCCCAAGGTTCGAGTCATGATCTCCCCCTCTCCTCGCCACTCGGCCGTTCTTGGAATCCTCCTCGCGATGGCAGCCCATCTCGCCCTGGCTTTCGCCACGCCGCTGGAAGCCGCCGATCGGAAACCGAACTTCATCGTAATCTTCTGTGACGACCTCGGCTACGGCGACCTCTCCTGCTTCGGTCACCCGACCATCAAGACGCCGAACCTCGACCGGATGGCGGCCGAGGGCCAGAAGTGGACCAGCTTCTACGTCGCCGCCTGCGTATGCACCCCGAGCCGCGCCGGGCTGTTGACCGGACGCTACCCCATCCGCAATGGCATGTGCTCGGACAAGCGCCGGGTTCTCTTTCCCGATTCCGCCGGAGGCCTGCCCCGGAGCGAGATCACCATCGCCAGCGCCCTCAAGAAAAGCGGCTATCGCACCGCCGCGATCGGCAAGTGGCACCTCGGTCACCTGCCCGAGTTCCTTCCCACCAGCCACGGATTCGAGAGCTACTTCGGCATTCCCTATTCCAACGACATGAACCGCGAGGTCCGCGACGTCAGTCAGCAGGAACTTGCCGAACAGGAGAACTACGAGGCCTACAACGTCCCCCTGATGCGCGACGAGGAAATCGTCGAACGTCCCGCCGACCAGCGCACCATCACCAAGCGCTACACCGAGGAAACCTTGAAGAAGATCCGGGAGTTCAAGGACGAGCCCTTCTTCCTCTACCTCGCCCACAGCCTGCCGCACATCCCACTGTTCCGGAGCGCGGAGTTCAAGGACACCGCGACCGCCGGCATCTACGGCGACGTCATCCAGGAAATCGACTGGTCGGTCGGCCAGATCATGGAGACCCTCAAGTCCGAGGGCCTCGCCGAGAACACGCTCGTCGTCTTCACCTCCGACAACGGGCCCTGGCTGCTTTTCAAGACGCATGGCGGCACCGCCGGTCTCCTCCGCGACGGCAAGGGCAGCACCTGGGAGGGCGGC
>JAUIGT010000695.1 GCA_030432615.1 Verrucomicrobiia bacterium | reverse complement strand
AACGCAAGCTTCTGGAGAAACAGAAGGAGGGGAAGAAGCGCATGAAGGCCATCGGCAAGGTGAACATTCCCCAGGAGGCCTTCATCCAGGTTCTCAAGACGAGCAACTGATCCCGAACGATTCCTCTCCCGCGGAGGGCGCTCCCTACTCATGGCAACCGACAGCAAAGACTCGAAGAAATCGGTCCAGGGACCGGCGACCGCAAAACACCTCAAGGAGGGAAATCTCCTGCTGAAGGGCGTCCGGAAATTTCTCCGCTACAACGACGACCTCATCTCCGGCGAGCGGAAAGACCGGATCGCCGAGGAGGAGACCGCCTTCCGCGAGGCGATGGAGAAGGACGGCGTCCGCGTCGAGGAACTGGAGGAGCTGGCCGGCAGGCTCACCGAGACCTGCGAGAAGTCGGTCACCGGTTACCGGCGGCCCTCGGCCATGAAGGAGAACATCGAGGTCATCTTCGTCGCCGTGGTCATCGCCATGGGAATCCGCGCCTATTTCGCGCAGCCGTTCAAGATTCCCACCGGTTCCATGCAGCCGACCCTCAACGGGGTGATCGGCCACCCGGCCGACGAACTGAATCCCAATCACGACTACGCCACCGACGCCGAACAGCCGGGTGCCGTGAAGAAGCTCTGGCAGAAGTTGTGGTACGGGCGGACCTGGGTCGATATCGTCGCCGACCAGGACGATGTCGTCATGCTCAATCCCCGGAGCGGGTATCGCGAGGAGACGCACTTCAAGTTCTTCACCCGCACCTACATTCCCATGCAGAGCGGGGTCACCCACAAGATCCCGGGCACCATCGCCAAGGTGCAGGATCTCATCAATCCCAGGCTCTACGCCAACCCGGTGGTGCGGAAGGGCGACGTCATCGCCCGGGGGTTCGTCGATACCGGGGATCAGGTCATCGTCGACAAGTTCAGCTACCACTGGATTCGCCCGACGCGGGGCGAGGTCTTCGTCTTCACCACCAACGACATTCCCTACATCCAGGCCCAGCTCGATCCGCCCCAGATGGGTTCGCAGCACTACATCAAGCGTCTTGCCGGGAAGCCGGGGGATCACCTGGAAGTGAAGGACGGAAAGCTGTTCATCGACGGCGAAGTCGCCACCGAAGCGGGCTTTCAGAAAGTCATGTCCGGGGAGAACGGATATCGCGGCTACTCCAACCAGGGCGTGCACCGCGACGTGCACCTGAACCAGGACCAGTATTTCGCCCTCGGCGACAACAGCTACAACAGTTCCGACAGCCGGACCTGGGGGGTGGTGCCGCGCAAGAACATCGTGGGCCGGGCCGTGATGGTCTACCTGCCCCTGGGGCACCACTTCGGGCTGATACGTTGACGAAGGAACGGCGATCGCGCGACCGCATCGGCCCATGTCCACGCTGCTGAGTTTTTTCTTCCCGAGGGAAATCGGCCGGCTGTCCTTCTTCTTGCGGGCGGTGGCGACCGAGGTGGGGTTGCTCTGGCTGACGATGGCTTTTCTCGATCTCCCGGGCGGCGAGTCGGATACCGGCGCCGCGCTCGGGCTCGGTGCCGGGTGGCTCGTTCTGTTCCTCTACCGGGCGTTCTGGGTGCTGCTGCCGCGGATCCGCGATCTCGACCTGCCTTCGTGGACGCTGGTGCTGACCCTCATTCCGGTGATTTCCGGCTTCTTCGCCCTGAGGCTGCTGTTTTCCTTCGGCAATCGATTTCAACGCTACGCCCGCGCGAACGAGGGGGCTGAGCCCGATTCCGAGTCGTCGCCGAAAGCCAATCCGGAGAGTTCCGACACGATCTCATGAGCATGTCCCCGCCCGCCCCCGCCGCGGAGATCGTGCGTGCCGCGGGATCGAACCTCGCCTTCGCGCTGGCCATCCTGCCGCGGGTCATCCGCGCCGACATGCGGGTGTTCTACGCCTACTGCCGGCACGTCGATGACATCGTCGATGGCACCGAGGTCGGCGAATCGGAAAAACGGGCCGCCCTGGAGCGCTGGCGTTGCCTTCTTCACGGCCGTGAGGAGCCCCGGCCCGGATTGGAAGTGGAAATGGTGGAACTCTGCCGTCGCCGGAATCTGCCGGTGACCACGCTCGAGGAGATCATCGACGGGGTCGCCATGGACCTGGATCGGAATCGGTTCGCGACCTTCGGGGAACTGCTCCGCTACTGCCACGGGGTGGCCAGCGCCGTCGGGCTGGTGAGCATCGAGGTGTTCGGCTACCGCGATCAGCGATGCCGGGAGTACGCCGAGCAACTCGGCTATGCCCTCCAGCTCACCAACATCCTGCGCGACGTCGGCGAGGACGCCTCGGAGGGACGCATCTACCTGCCCCTGGAAGACTTGGAGCGATTCGGAATCGGGGAGGAAGACATTCTCGAGTGGCGCCACGACGAACGCTTCGAGCGGTTGATGGCCTTCGAGTGCGAGCGGGCCGAGGGATTCTACGCCGCGGCCCTGGCGGCGTTGCCGGAGTGCGACCGCCGATCGATGCGTTCGGCCGAGCTGATGCGGACGATCTACTCGCGCATTCTCGGCCGCATGAAAGCCGACGGGTTCCGGGTCTTTGAAACGCGCTACCGACTGGGGAAGGCGGAGATGGTCGGCTGCCTGGTCCGCGCATTTCTCGGCCGCGTTTGACCCTGTCCGGTCGCTGATTCAACCCGGTTGAATG
>JAUIGT010000694.1 GCA_030432615.1 Verrucomicrobiia bacterium | reverse complement strand
GGTCGGGCACGGTGTCCGCCTCCGGCATGGTCCGGCCCATGTTTCGGGCGGTATTCTCCACGATGGCGGCAGCCGCCGACTCGTCGGATTCGGAGGCCGGGCGCGTCGGCAGTTCGGCGAGGAGTTCCCGTCCCGCCTCGCTGCCGGCGGTGAGGAGGAAGCGGTGGCCGTCCCGATCGAGGATCTCTGTCAGGGCAAGGTCGTGGGGCGTTTCCGCCGCGATGCCCGGGCCCGTGCCCATGGAGACGCAGAAGCAGGTGCCGCCGGCCACGCCGCAGTTGACGGCGATGGTGAAGATCTCGCGACGCCGTTTCTCGTAGGCGGAATCGGCGAAGGCATTGCCGAGAAAGACCCGGTCCTGGATGCCCATGGCGTGCAGGTCGCAGGAACGCATCCCGAGAAAGGCACGTTTCGGAGCCGGGTCCCGGTCGCCGGGCGTGAAGTCGAGGGAGCCGTCCGATTCCCGGTGCGCTTCCCAGAGCTTGAGTCTCGGTTCGTGCAGGAAACGCTTCCACGATTGGGGACCGACCGCGTAGCCGAAGAGGGCTTCGTCGTCGCGCCGCTTGAGTCGGTAGTGACCGCCGTCCTGCTCGTCGGTCCAGCCGATGGGGAGATCATCGACGGAGCCGATCCGGTCGAACACGATGGCGCCGTCTTCGACGGTGGGACCGATCACCTCATAGCCGCGAGTCATGAGCGCGGGCACCAGCTCATCGAAGTCGGAGCGTTCAAGGATGGAGACGGACGATTCCGGCATCTGGTTTTCATGTTGCGGGAAAAATGCGGGATCGTCTATGCAGGGATTGTGATCTTTCGGTTGCCGGGTTGACGCGAGGGGCGCGGGAGGTGGAAGGGTACGTGTCCTGCTGCGAAGGTGGAGACGGAAGGAACCATGCCGAAGAACCGCGAAATCCGAGGACTCTTGATCGATCTCGATGGCGTGCTCTACGTCGGCGATCGCGCCATCGAGGGAGCGCGCGAAGCCCTCGAGGTCCTGGAGGAGCGAGGGATCGAACGTCGATTCGTCACCAACACGACCACCCGCACCGCGGCGGAGGTGGTGGAAAAGCTGGGGCGTCTCGGCTTCGAGGTCGCGCCGGACGAGGTCTTCAGCGCGGTCAGCGCGACCTTGCAGTTTCTCCGGGCGCGCGAGCGGGAGGACGGAACCAAGCCGAAGGTTCATCTGCTGGTTCGCGATTCGGTGCGGGGAGAATTTGCGGAGTTTCCCGAGGATGACGAATCACCCGATCACGTGGTCGTGGGCGACATCGGGGCGGCCTGGAGTTACCCGCTGATGAACCGCGCCTTTCGCCAGTTGAACGAAGGGGCGGAGTTGGTGGCCATGCACAAGAACAAGTTTTTCGAGACCGAGGAGGGCCTGAGCCTGGACATCGGGGCCTTCGTCGCCGGGCTGGAATTCGTGACCGGCCACGAGGCCCGTATCATCGGAAAGCCGACGCCGGAATTCTTCGAGCTGGGATTGTCGTCGATGGGGATGGAAGCCGGCGAGGTGGCCATGATCGGGGACGACATCGATTCCGACGTCGGCGGCGCCCAGGGAGTGGGCCTCGCGGGGATCCTGGTGAAAACCGGAAAGTATCGCGAGGAGTACGCGAAAACCTCGGAGGTGGAGCCCGACGCGGTGATCAATTCCATCGCCGATCTTCCGGGGTGGTTGGAGAGGATGACGTGAGGTTCCGGTAGCCACGTTCGCCGGAGTGGTGGCGAGAGGTGGACGGAGGTTTCTCATGGTAGCGAATCCCTCTCCACGCCCCTCCGGGGCTCTGGAATCGAGCGCTTCTTCCTCCCCGGGGTTCCGCTTCGCTTCACCCAGGGCTACCGTCTTGTCGTGCCTCCGGCACTTCTTCTTCGGTCCCAGCTCGGCAGGGACGCCTGGTCGGGACGATCACCTCATCCGCGTTCGCCGGAACCGAGTCGTTTTTGGAACGGGCATTTGCGGGAGCGCCTATTCCCCGTTTCGGAGCCGGTTGCGATCTTTTTTCGGCATCCCGGCGACGACGCGATCGAAGGAGTGCTCGATGAGTTCGCGCACGAAGGCGTCGGGAAGCGAACCGTCGAGCCGCACCGTGTTCCAGTGTCGCTTGTTCATGTGGTAGCCGGGCTCGATGGCGTCGTGTTCGTCGCGGAGTTCGAGGGCGCGATCGGGATCGCACTTGAGGTTCATTCGCACCGGCACCTCGTCGGGACTGAGGGTGGCGAACATCTTCCCGGCGACCTTGTAGACGAGTACCTCGGGACCGAAAGGGGTTTCTTCCGACGTTTCGGGGAAGTGCAACAAGTGAGTGCGGAGAACTTCGAGATCGTTCATGGTGGACAGGATTCCTGAGCATGCCCGAGATCACCGAAATCTTCTATCCCAAAGTCCGGCCGGAATGGCGAGCCTGGCTGGAGACGCATCATCGTTCGAAGGCGGAAATCTGGGTGCGGCGTTTTCGCAAGGAAACCGGTGAACCCTGCCTCCACTACGACGAACTGGTGGAGGAGTGTCTCTGCTTCGGTTGGATCGATGGAGTGATCAAGAAACTGGACACCCGGAGCAACGTTCAGCGGGTGACGCCGCGGCGGAAGCGGGGCACCTTTCTTTCCGAACTGAATCGGCAGCGAATCTGGAAACTGCAGCGCCTGGGCCTGATGACC
>JAUIGT010000693.1 GCA_030432615.1 Verrucomicrobiia bacterium | reverse complement strand
GGACGTGTCGGTCATGGAAGGAGGCAAGCGCCCCCCGGAATCGGGAAGGCCTCTCTCCCTATCCAATCGCGGCGAGCAGGTCAGGTGTCAATTTCGTCACGTGGGCGTGGGAAGCGCGGTCGGAACGCAGGCAACCCTTCTGCTTGTGCGCTGGCGCGCAAAGGCGGAATGCCCGGGAGCGAGGCCTGTTTCTGGGTGGGGGCGACGGGAAACCGCGCTCGGGAGATCCCTCGGCTTCGCTCGGGATGACAAGGAAAGTGAGCGGGCTGGAATGTTGGAATGTTGGAATGTTGGAATGTTGGAATGTTGGATGACTGGATGACTGGATGACTGGATGACTGGATGACTGGATGACTGGGAAATAGTGCCGGAGGCACGGCAAGAGGGTAGCGCGGGGTGAAGCGTAGCGGAACCCCGGGAACAGTCCCCCTCTCCACGAGGGAGCCCCGGAGGGGCGGCACGATGCAGGTTCCGCCCCTGTGATCGCGATGAGACGCAATCTAAGGCTCCTTATCGTTTCGGAAATCACCGACCCGGCGCGTTCCCCGCCCCTATGTGCAGCAGGGAGCCCACGCGTTGAAAGCGATGGGATCCCTCACTCTCCTAACCAGAATGCGCGGCCGTGAAGGTTTTTCGAGGTTCCCTCCAGCCGTTCGGAATCCTCAACTGAAGAACGGCATGATCGGCTTGCCCTCGGGTTTCAGCACCTTGGTGGCCAGGTCTTCCTTGTGACCCGCGACCATGAAGGGACGGCCGGAGGGCGAGAAGATCACCTGGTCGAGAGGCATGCCCATCGCGGTCGCGATGGTGGCGTTGAAGTCCTTCTGCTCCACCATGTCCTCGGCGGGCGCGTGGCCCTTCTCGTCGGATTTGCCGAACACCTGGCCGCCGCGAATGCCGCCGCCGGCGAGCATGCCGGAGAAACAGAGGGAGTGGTGATCCCGGCCCGCATTGGCATTTACCCGCGGGGAGCGACCGAACTCGGTGGTCAGCACCAGGAGCGTCTCGTCGAATTTTCCTTCCGCCTTGAGGTCGTCGATGAGGGCCGCGATGGCCTGGTCGAGTTGCCCGGCGTTGGTCTCGATATTGCCCCAGAGATCGTTGTGCATGTCCCAGCCGCCCTTGACGACCTCGACATAACGAATGCCCTGGGTAACCAGCCGCTTGGCGAGGAGCAATCCCTGGCCGAACTGGTTCATCCCGTAGGCCTCGCGTTTCTCCTGCGCTTCCTTGCTCAGGTCGAAGACTTCCAGGTCGCTGCTCTTCATCAACTCGAGCGCGTTGTCGTAGAACTGGTTGTAGGCGGCGACCTCCTCGTTCTTGAACTTGCGATCGAACTGGCTGTTGAAGGTCTCCATCATGTCGAGGCGTTTTCCGAAAACGCTTTGATCGATGGTCTGGTTGATGGCCGAGTTGGGCAGACCGCCCTCGGCACTGCCCAGCGGGAGCGGCTCGAAGGTGGGCCCGAGGAAGCCGGCGCCGGGGTGCTGTCCCCCACCGCCGATGACGACGGAATCCGGGAGCGTCTCGTGCATTTTCCCGAGCAACCGCTGGGCCCACGGTCCCATGCAGGGATGCTTGATGGTCGCCCGCGCCTGGTAGCTGGTCCGCATCCAGTAGGAGGCGCCCCGGTGGTCGGCGGTGCGCTGTTGCAGGGTGCGAACGACAGCGATGTCGTTGAAGCGCTCGGCGAGTTGCGGGAGATACTGGCTGAGAACGATCCCGGGAACCGGCGTCTTGCAGACATCGGTCTTGCCTCCTTCCTCGGTGCCCGGCTTGGGATCGAAGGTGTCGAGGTGGGTCATCCCACCCGACATGTACATGTAGATGATGTGTTTGGCTTTGCCCCCGGAGGCGGACTGGGCGATAGCCTGGTCGGCGAAGGGCATCAGGCTGACACCCATGGCGGCTTTCGCGCAACGCTCTACGAAGTGGCGACGCGAGAGCGGATCGAGAGAATGGAAGACCTTCTTCATGAGATTGCGATCGGTTCGGGGATTTTGATGGTTCTTGAGAGCGAGCGTGTCGTGGAAAACGGGAAAGACCGGGCTCCGGCCAACACGGGAACATCATCGCCGCGAAGGCCCCGCGAGGGCCTCGCGTTTCTTGCCCGGCAGTGCGCAGGTTTTGATGGCGCGAATGATCGACCCGGACGATCCGAATGGGTTCGCCTTGACGACAAGGCGGCCACGTCGAGGAGGTGTCCCTACCCCTCGAAGTCCTCGGCGATTCCGAACGAGGCGGGAATCAGCAGGAGAATCACCGCCGTCGATACCAGGGTCCCGATTCCCAGGGAAATGGCCATCGGCACCAGGAAAAGCGCCTGGGTCGAGGTTTCGAAAATCATCGGCCCGAGACCGAGGAAAGTGGTGATCGCGGTGAGGAGGATCGGGCGGAAGCGACGCAGGGCCGACATCCGGGTCACCGAGCCGGGATCGTCCCCGCGCTCGAGGTAACGATTTCTTGTCACCGCCAACACGAAGGCGCCGTTCACCACCATGCCGCAAAGCGCGATCATGCCGAAGACACTGAAAATGCTCAGGTCGAATCCGAGCAAAATATGCCCCAGAACAGCGGCCCCGAGTCCCCACGGTATGGTCAGCAGCACCACACTCGATTGCGTGTAGCTCCTAAGGAAAGAGGCCATGATGGCGAAAATG
>JAUIGT010000111.1 GCA_030432615.1 Verrucomicrobiia bacterium | reverse complement strand
GGATTGCTTCGGCAACTTCTCGACCTTTTCCCCGGAACTGCTCGGCCAGGCGACGGACAAATACGAGACCTTCACCTTCGGTAACGTGGCGAAGCAGGGGCCCTTCGATGCCACCGGCAACGGGGTTTTCCCGAAGGTGCTCGCCGACATCGAGAGCGGCAACCGCAAGTGCGCCGAGACCTGTCCCTACTGGGACTACTGCGGCGGCGGCTCTCCCTCGAACAAGTACTACGAGAACGGCACCTTCGATTCCGCCGAGACGCGCCACTGCCGCTGCATGATCCAGATGCCCATGGAGATCGTGCTCGCCGATCTCGAGGAGCGCTTTGGCGTCACCTACGGCGATCGCGACGCGGCCTGAACCACCGGCGTCCGCTGACCAATTTCCCTGCAATCCGTCACCCAAACCCTGATATCCAAACCAACCTCAACACGGAAAGGAAACCACCATGGCTATCCTCAGAAGCATGGACGGGAAGTTCTACAACGTTCCCGACTCCGAACTCGAAAGCCGGCTCGTTCCGGCGAACGAAGTGAAGGCCAAGCTGAACGCGGCCGCTTCGGCGGACGCGGACAACCCGAGCCAATCGGCCGACGACAATGACGTCGTGCCGCACGGCTGGGGACATCGCCACTGGCACAACTGCTGGCGCCGCAATTGCTGGCGGAACTGCTGGCACAACTGCTGGTAATCGGTTGCGCGAGCGCCCGGCACGACTCCTGGCGAGCGTGTCGGGTGCTTATCGCGCCATCGGGATTCGAATTTCTTTGTCATCTCCGACACCCCATGAACCCGCCCAGCCATCATCATCGTCCCCGTGGCGCCGGTCTCGCCTACCGGTTCAACATTCACCGGGAAATCCTGGAGCACCGCGATCGGATCGACCTCCTGGAAATCTCCACCGAGGACTACATCGTCCGCGAACGAAGGCTGGGCGCGGACAACGACCTGCAACTCCTGCGCGAGGCGCTGGCGGTCTTTCCCGGCGTCGCCCACGGCCTCAGCCTTTCTCTCGGCACTGTCGAGGGGCCGGCTCCGTGGTACCTGGAGGCGACGAACCGCTTCCTTGGGGAATCGGGACTGGAGATCTTCAGCGAGCACTGTGCCTTTCACAGCGTCGATGGAAACGATCTCACCCTGTTCCTGGAGATGCCCTTCGCCGAGGAATCGGTCGCCTGGCTGGCCCGCAAGTACGAAGCGGTGAAGGCCGCGCTGGGGCGTCCCTTCGCGCTGGAGAACGTGACCTACCTTTTCCCGGTCCCGCATTGCCCACTCGACGAGGCGACCTTCTTCCGGCGACTCTGCGAGGAGACCGACGCCAGCCTGCTGCTGGATGTCACCAACCTTTTCAACAATTCGCAGAATCACGGTTATGACGCCGGCGAGTTTCTCGAACGCTATCCCCTCGAACGCGTCAGCCAGATTCATCTCGCCGGCGGATTCCTCACCGAGCAGGGGCTCTGGGAAGACAGCCACAGCGAACCGGTCATGGAACCGGTCTGGGATCTCTACGAGGAAGTGATTCGCCGGACGGACTGCGAGATCGTCATCCTGGAGCGCGACAGCAAGTTCCATCCCTTCGACCGCGTCTTGGCCGATGTGGATCGGGCGCGGGATGTTTTCTGGCGGTACCGCGATCCCGCCGCCCCGGCGTATTCGCCCCGACCTAGTCCTGGCTCGTCGCCGCAGTCGCTCCGTCCCGAGGGTCCCGAATTCTCTCAACTGGGGGCTTTCCAACGCGCCCTCATGGCCCGGATCACCGACGCGGGATTCCGCGAAGCCTGGGCGCGCAATCCCGCCGATGCCGGAGCCATGGTCGGGCTGGTGGATGCCACCTGGCTGCGACGCCTGGTCGATTGCGATTCCCGGTCGATGGATCGGCTCGCGAAGAGCTGGAAAGCGATCGGGATCGAGGATGCCGCGATCCAGGAACAGTACGAGAATAACGAGTGGGCCGCCTGGGCGGACCTGCTTTCCTCGGAGGAACTGGCGTCGTGAGCAATAGAGCCGGCCCGATGCTCCTGCCGGGAGTCCGCCCCTCGCTATCAACGCGGGAAGCGCGCTGGCGACGACAATTGCGCGAGGGCACGGGGTGCGGGGTCCGGATCGGA
Source organism: Verrucomicrobiia bacterium (assembly GCA_030432615.1). Taxonomy (GTDB): domain Bacteria; phylum Verrucomicrobiota; class Verrucomicrobiia; order Verrucomicrobiales; family DEV007; genus JAEUHH01. Next base: position 12,455 of record JAUIGT010000111.1, on the reverse strand, counting down.
ATTCTCGATACCGGCGTGGCCGATCACGCCCCCGGATTGCGGGGGATCGTCCGCAGCCACTGCACGGTGGGCGAGGCGGGAACGATCCTGACTTCACTGCGCGGCAACGATGCCATCGGCCACGGCACCGCCTGCGCGTGGATCCTGAAACAGCTGGCCCCCGAGGCGGAGCTGCACAGCGTCCGCATCTTCGGACGGTCGTTTCGCGAGCGGGGAGAGAAGCTGGTCGCCGGGCTCGCCTTCGCCATCGAGCGCGGCTGGGACATCATCAACGTGAGCCTGGGAACGGGAGGTTTTCGCGAGGAGCTGATCGACTTGGCGAATCTTGCCGAGGAACGCGGCATCGTCGTCGTGGCCGCTGCGAACAACGAGCCCGGCAAGGCGAGTTTTCCGGCGGAGTTGCCGAACGTCATCGGGGTGGAGGGCGGCGCCTTCGGCTCGCCGCTGGAGTTTCGCTTTCGCGCCGGCGACCGCATCGAAGTGGAGGCTTCCGGCATCTATGTGCGCGCGCCATGGCCCAACGGGGAGTTCACCCATTTCACGGGATCGAGTTTCGCTTGTCCCCACGTGTCCGCCATCGCTGCGCGGCTCGGGCAGGGACGGATCGATGAACTGGCGGGCCGTCTGCGAACGCAACTCGCGGCCCTGGGCTCGGGGCCGATGTGAAATCCGCTTGATCGTTCCCGGCCGATTGCAAATCGGCCCCACATCGCGGAAACTGGCTGAACATGAGCGATCTCCTGGTGAAACTCTACGCGTTGCCGGCCCTGCAGCCGGCGCTCGATCGGGCGGCGGAATCCGGCATCTCCATTCGCCGTCCCCTGACTCCCGAGCGCTATGTGGTGGTCAACTGGGTGGCGGAGAAATACGGGGATCGCTGGGGCAGCGAAGTGGCGATGGCTTTCTCGGGGCACCCGATCTCCTGCTTCATCGCCGTGAACGGGGGTGGCGACATCATCGGTTTCGCCTGTTACAACGCGACCTTCAAGGGTTTCTTCGGCCCGACCGGCGTACTCGAGAACTGGAGCGGGCACGGCATTGGCACCGCTCTGCTGATTCGTTCCCTCCACGCGATGAAGGACGACGGTCACGCCTACGCCATCATCGGTGGCGCGGGACCGTCCGAATTCTACGAACAGGTCATCGGCGCCATCCCGATCCCCGATTCCACTCCGGGACCCTACGTGGGCATGATTCCGGAATAGAGGAGGGATAGTCTCCGTCCCGCCCGCGAGCCTGGAGGAAAACGTCGCCACCCGTTTGCGGGCAGCACGGAGGTGGTCGCTTCGGCACTGCGGGTGCGGTAGCTCCAAGTGCCGTCGTTTTTCCGGTAGACGCTCGAGGCTGACGCCCGTTCATCGTCCGAATCGGCGGGATCGGATTTTATTCAAAAAATCGGAGAACGCAGTTACGTGAGATAAAAAACACGAAATTAATTTCCTAAAACGAGATTCCTACGTAGTGTTGGTCGGGAAGCGCTGATTGAGGCGCTCCCGCGCGGGAGATCGGCGCACTCCGTCTTTCTCCGCGCTTCCTTCCTCAAACCAAAAACCATTCCAGATCATGAAAAAGAGCATTGTCAGCATCGTAGTCGCGGTCGCCGCCGCGGTGGCCATTCCACTCGCCTTGATGGCGGAAAATCTGCCGGTCACGGCCGACGAGCAGAAGAAACTCACACCTTCCGAGGTGCTCGATGAACTGATGGAGGGCAACAAGCGCTACGTGGCGGGCAAGACAAGTGATCCGAACGTGCAGGATCGCGTGAAAGCCGCGTCCACGGGGCAGTATCCGAAGGCGGTGATCCTTTCCTGTCTCGATTCCCGGGTGCCGGTGGAACTGGTCTTCGACCAGGGAATCGGCGACATCTTCGTGGGACGCGTGGCCGGCAACATCGAGAACGAGGACCAGCTCGGTTCGATGGAATTCGCCACCAAGGCCGCCGGCTCGAAGCTGGTCATGGTTCTTGGTCACGAAGCCTGCGGAGCGGTCAAGGGCGCCTGTGACAATGTGGAGATGGGCAACCTGACCGCCCTCCTCTCCAAGATCAAGCCTGCCATCGACGCCGTGAAGGGCCACGACGGGAATCGCAACTCGAAGAACGCCGAGTTCGTCGCCGAAGTGGTGGAGGAAAACGTTCGCCAAACGGTCAAAGACATCCGCGAGCGCAGTGAGGTGCTCGCCGAGATGGAGAAGAATGGCGAAATCAAGATCGTCGGCGCTCTCTACTCCCTCCAGGATGGCTCCGTCCGTCTCCTCGATTGATCGGCGCCACCCCTGGACCGATCGAACCCTTGGAAAGATCCGGCCTCGCAACGAGGTCGGATCTTTTTTTCGTGATTTCAAACGGGGGGCAGAAATACCCGGGCCTCTTGAGTCTGATGGGAGGTTTGCGGAGAATCGGCACCGCCCGCGGAGACCATGAGCGGAACGAGGGCCCTTTTTCCCGGCCAGTCTGGGGCCGTTGGGGCTGCCTTGCGACGCTCGACGCGCCTTGTCGGCCTATTTCCGGCTTCGCCCCGGAATGAACCGCCTCCGAAAGTCTTCCGATCACTCCTTCGAATGGGTGCCCGCCGGTTGGTCGGATCCTCGAGTCGATTTCAGCGGGACGATTCCGAAGCGATCGGCGGATATGCCGAGCTGACCGGCACCCGGGACTGCGGAGTGGTTTTCCCCGGGATGATGAGGCAAGCAAGTCGCCGCTCGTCCGCGGCCTCGTTGGGCGTTTCACGGGGATGGCGCGCTGAACGCGATCCCACCCGGCCCGCGGGTTTCCACGGGACGGTTGGAGGCAAGATCCGGAAACGCGATATCATACCAGATTCCAATAACTTCTGGACGATTGATAGAAATGGAAAAAGGGGATCCTAGCCTTCGGTTGATTTTCGTGATGCGAGCCTTCGCCTCCCGGATGCTTCGTTCCGCCTCGGTCAGGTAGCTCGCTACCTTCCCTCAGCGCGCCTCGCCCCGAGAACCGAAGGCCTCGCAAATCGTCCAGATCTTATTTGGATCCGGTATCACTCATCACTTTTCACTCATCACTTGGAAACCGTGCGCCCCAACATTCTGCTCTACTGCACCGACCAGCAACGCTTCGACACCATCGGGGCCTTGGGAAATCCGCACGTGCGAACGCCGACGCTCGATCGGCTCGTCCGGGAGGGAACCGCCTTCACCCATACCTACTGCCAGAGCCCCATCTGCACGCCGAGCCGCGCCAGCCTCATGAGCGGTCTCTACCCGAGCCGGGTGCACAACACCCGCAACGGCAACGCCACTTTTCCGGACCAGCCGCCCCTCATCTCGAAGCTCATCGCCGACAGCGGCTACGACTGCGGAATGATCGGGAAATTCCACCTCCAGAGCAGCGGCAAGCGGACCGAACCGCGGCTCGACGACGGCTTTCGGGTCTGGCAGTTCTCCCACGCTCCGCGCGACGACTGGCCCGCGGGCGAACACGACTACGCCGACTGGGTTCGCGAGCAGGGCGGCGATCTCAACGCCCTGCGCGAGAGCCCGGACCGGGTGCCGCCAAAATTCCACCAGACCACCTGGGCCACGGAGCGCGCCATCGAGTTCATCGACGATGCCGGGAAGGCTCGTGACGGTGGCCAGCCGTGGTTCCTCAATCTCAACCTCTACGATCCGCATCCGCCCTTCATTCCGCCGCGGGTCTATGAAGAGAAGTTCGATCCCGCCTCGATGCCGGGACCGCATTTCGAACCCGGCGACCTGGAGACGCAGGCCAAGCTGAAGGAGGCCGATTTCCAGGACGAGATCCGCACGCCCGAGGAGCACGACGCCTTCCGCGCCCAGGCGCGCTACTACGCGATGATTGCCCAGATCGACGACCAACTGGCCCGATTGCTCGCCCACCTGGAGGCCAGCGGCCAGGCGGAAAACACCGTCGTCATATTCACCAGCGACCACGGCGAAACCCTGGGCGACCACGGGCTGATGTTCAAAGGCTGCCGCTTCTACGAGTCGGACGCTCTTGTCGAATGGCTCGATCTGTCGGCCACCCTCCTGGAACTGGCCGGCGTCCCCCTTCCCTCCTATCACCAGGGAAAGAGCCTGACGCCCCTGCTCACCGACTCGGAGGCGGATTCATCGGCGCACCGTCCCTTCGTCCGCAGCGAGTATTTCGACGCCCTCGCCCCGGAGTTCACCGGCGGCCACGGCGCCTTTGCCACCATGCACCGGACGCGCACCCACAAGTTGTGCCTCTACCACAGCCTCGGCGGCGTCGGCGAACTCTACGATCTCGAGGCCGATCCGTGGGAACACCGGGATCTCTGGGACGATCCCGACAGCCGGGAACTTCGCGACCGCCTGATCCTCGAAAGTTTCGACGCGCACGTCATGCTGACCACCGACGTCGGTTCGGAACGGATCGCGCCGATGTGAGCGGCCTGCGTCAGCGGCTTTCCGTCGTCTCGGCTTCGGCGACCCGCAGCTCGGTCTCCACCGGATCCGCCTGGCCGATCGATGGCCGCTCGGGCGCGGGAGTCTCGGAGAAATCGGGCGGCACGAGGTCATTCCCGATGGTCGTCACCTCCTCGAATCGGTGGACCCGGCGGTTCCGGAAATCCACGGCCCAGGCCTGGATCGCCAGGGGCAACTCCCGGTCACCCGGAAGATTCCGATCGAGGATCCGCCCTTCCCAACGCGTCTGGACTTCCAGGCTCTGCGGGCTGATCAGTTCGAATTCGAAATCCCATTCGTTCACGTAGTAGGCCGGCGTAGCCACCGCCTCCCCGTAGCCGACGATCCGTCGAGCCTCCCCCTCGTCCACGGTGAAGACGATGCCATCCGGGACCCGGCCGAGGAAACTCCGGGTATCGGCGAATCCGGACACTTCCCAGCCGCGAACCTGGCGGCGCAACTCGGTCACTCCCGCGCGACGGGCCCCGAGGCTCTTGGATGAAATGCGAAAGCGGGCAAAGTCATTCGGCCCGATCGGATCGGGCAGTTCATCGAATCTGCCGTGCGCCTTCATCCGTTCCACGTGTTTTCGCGCCTCCCGCCCATCGAAATCGAGCCGATCCTCGAATCGCGGTGGAGAGAAGTCGGGAAACGCCAGGACCATCAGGGACTGCCAACGCGCCGCGCTCCAGATCGCCAGGCAGCGCTCGCCGTAGGCCTGGTTCCAGACCTGGAGGCAGAGAAACCCACCCGCCGCGACGAAGCCGCAGAGTCGACCGCCTTCGAGGATCGCGGCCCGTGGACGATACGCGGCCACGATTCGGAAAACCAGGGGCACCAGAGGAAGGATCGCCACCGTCAGGTAGAGCGTGATGCTGACGTAGCGCGGCGCCATGGCCCGATTGACGGAAATGTGGGCTCGCCCGAGGGCCATCACGAAGACCGTCACGAGGACGAACCCGCCGATGGCGAGCCAGGGGAGCAGATTTCGCCATGCTTCGGGACGCATTCGTCCCCGGCGCAGCGCAACCACCAGGCCGAGGATCCCGACCGAGGCCAGGAACAGGAACAGGCCGGCCTGGAACAGTCCGACCTTTTCCGCCACGTAGCGCGGCGGCACCAACGTGAAACGTGAAAACTGGCTCCCGAGCGCCTTGCGCATGTATTCGCTGATCCCGGCAGGGTCCCCTTCCCCCGCGAGCAATCCTTTCAACCCCGGCGGCGCCTCTCCCGGTTCCTGGAAATAGGAATGGTAGGGACTGGAGGTGCTGGTGAGATCATGAAAGTAGAAAGAGAAGAATCCCGCCAACAACAGGGTCCACACGCCCACCCAGGTGAAACGCTTCGCCAGCGAACCGGTCCACGGTCCGACCAGCAGATAGCCGAGGACCACCAGCCAGACGATGAGTCCGTGGGTGAAACAGAAGCTCGCCGCCAGCGATCCGGCCAGGGCGAAGCCAAGCTTGGCGGTCGGGGGCAGCTTGCTGTAGAGCACCACCAGGGTCAGGCACAGGAACATCTGCGGCAGCAGCATGCCGGTCTGGATCGCCCAGCAGAGATTCTCGTATTGGATCAGGGTGAACAGGGTGGCGTTGACCAGCAACACCAGCACCCACCCGGTCGGCGTGCGTCCCACGGTGCGAAAGATCAGCCAGGCCAGGCAGAGAGAACTGACCAGGATGCTGCCGAAGATCACCCAGACCTCGTTGCGCAGGTCGCCCCCGCCCCAGACGTGATTCGCCAGGATGATGAGACGTGGCAGGAGAATGCGGTGCTCGATGTGCGGCGAAACCAGGAAGGAAGGCGTCAGCTCTCCACTCTCGTATCTATCGATCAACGGAACGCGCTCGAAATCGTCCCAAACCGGGATATCGACGGCGTAGCGATCGATCGCCAACCCGGTGAAGATCGCCGGACTCCAGGCGAGGACGGCAAGCAGTGCGAAAAGGGTCCAGCGCGCGAACCGGTGCGCCCCGGAAACCGTCCCGGGCTTTGCCACCTTGGTATTGTCCTGATCGCCGCCCATGCGCCTCCCCACCAGTTTTCACAGGCCGGTGGGGAGATCAACTTAAAATTCCTAAATATTTAATATTTCCGGATTTCCTGAAATTTTCAGAATGTGCCCGCTGAGCCGGGAACCGGACTCTTCCCTGCTCGAAATTCACTTCTGAACCTTCAGCCGGATCTTCCGGAATTCCGCGACCGTTCCCTTTCCATGATCCTGGAGCGCGATGAGTCCTTCGCGCATGGCGTATTCCGCGTCCTGGTCGATCAGCTCGGCAAATTTCACGCCATTGATCTTCTGGACCAGGCGGTTTCCCCGGGCCACGACGGCGAGTTCGTTCCACTTTCCGTCCTTGCAGCTGGCCTGGAGTTCCGCGGGCTCGGCGAACTGTTTCACCGAGGTCTTTTCGCCGTTTTTCCCGATGGTCACCTGTTGTCCCGCCGTGGCCAAGTGGCTGCGATGCTTGGCGGGAGCAAGTGAATGATGCCAGAGCCCCATCTTTTCGGCCTCCGCGATCTCGACCTGGTAGCCCTGGACCTGGAACGGCTCCTCTCCCTCCACCAGGTGGCTGCGAATCTGGACGCCGGAATTCCCGCTGAGGAATCGAAACTCGAGCCGCAGCTCGAAGTCGGCCGGCTGCCCGCCTTTCCAGATGAGCCAATTCTTCTTCTCCGCCGTGCCGGTGCAACGGATGGCCCCGTCACGCACCTCCCAGGCACCCGGTTTTCCTTCCCATTCGCTGAGATCCTGGCCGTTGAAGATCGTCTGGAAACCGGGATCGACTTCGGGGTCGGGGACACCGGCCAGAGCCGCGGACAGCTTCTCCCGCCCGGCTTGTTGTTCGGGAGTGAGTTCGCCTTTCAAGGGCTCGCCTTCCTCCAGCGGATCCCGGGTCAGGTCGAAGAAATTCCCGTTCCCGTAGAGCTTGTAGTCCCGTGTCTTGGCGAAGCGCTTCCCACGCAGTTCCGCGTAGGCCCATTCGCGCGAACTCGGCTCGTCACGCAGCAGCCGTCCGGCGAAGCTGTGCCCGTCGATAGTCACGTCCTCCGGAAGAGGTGCTCCCGCGAGCTCGGCGAAGGTCGGGAGGTAGTCGGACAGGTCCACCAGGTCTCCGGTCACCTTTCCGGCTTCGATCACGCCCGGCCAGTTGGCGATGAGCGGCACCCGGGTTCCCCAATCCACGAAGGTGCCTTTTCCACCCCGAATCTGGCGCCCTTCGAACTCGGAATACACCGGATCGCGGACGAACTTCCCGTTCGGCGCCACGGTGATGTAGCTGGCGGCGGCGGTTCCGTTGTCGGTGGTGAACACGATAAGCGTGTCGTCCCGGAGCCCGAGATCATCGACCGCCTTCACCATTCGGCCCACCATCTCGTCCATCGAGGCCGCCATCTCGGCGTAGGACATCCATTTTCCGTCCTTGTAGAAAGGCACCGGCTTGCCGATGTCGTCGGTGACATCGTGGCAGAGCGCCATCGAGTAGAGCGCGAAGAACGGCGTGTCGCTGTCTCGGGAATCCTTCATGAAGTCGATGAGGAACTCGGTGTAGAGATCCGGTCCGTATTTCCCCTTCGTGTCCTCGCGCACCTTTCCGTCCTCGTAGATCATGGGGTCGTGGTAGCGCGGACCCTCGTGCCAGCCGAAGACGGAGAAGCGATCGAACCCCAGCTCGTTGGGGTGATCCGGATTGTTCTTCATCAGCGCCAACTGCCACTTCCCGGCCACCGCGGTGGCGTAGCCGGCCTTCTTCAGCGTGGCCGCGATGGTGCGCTCTTCCGCTTCCGAGGGAAAATCTCCCCAGGCGGCGTTGCTGGTGCGCGCCGGATACTGGCCCGTCAGCAGGCAGACCCGCGACGGGTGGCAGACCGGCATGGCGTAGCCGTGGGTGAATTTCAGCCCGCCCTCGGCGAGGGCATTCAGGTGGGGCGTCCGATAGCTGGAACCACCGTAGCATTCCAGCACTTCCCGACCGACATCGTCGGCGAAAATCATGAGGATGTTGGGACGCTCGGGTGCGGCTGTGGCGGCGGAGCGGCTAGACAGGAGAAGCAGGGCCGCGCTGGCCAGCACGAGGCCCAGGGACAGTGCCGGGAAGGGTTTCTTCATGCCCTTCCCTAGCGAAAGCCCGCCTCCGCCGTCAACCCGGCACCCGCCCGTGAACGCGCCGGATGCGAGGAAACCGAGGCGCCATCACGGAGGTCCCATCGGTTGCGGAATGAAAGGTTCTCCTCTTTCCTGACGTCCGCTCTTTGCCTGATCGCGGATCCCGAACCGTCTTCCATCCTGTCTCCTGTCTGAAAGTCTCTTCCGCATGCGCCGGTCCCGTCCTCTTCCTCGTCCACCACTCGCTTTCCTCCCCCTGGCGATCGCTGTCGCGGCAACCGGCGGGTGCCGGAAAGCGGAGGACGAAGGCCCGGCGGCTTCCACCGACCAGCCACCGGCCAAGGTGCGCACGGTGAAGGTGAATACCCGCACCTTTGCCGACCAGGTCGAGGCCCTCGGCACCGTACGAGCCGAGGAAGCCATCGACCTGTCCGCCAACGTTACCGAACGGGTCGCTGAAGTGGCCTTCGAGGATGGCGACCGGGTCGAAAAGGGCGATCTCCTCATCCGGCTCGAGGACGCCGAGGAAGTGGCCGCCATGGAAGCCGCCAAGGCGGAAATGGCGGAGCAGGAACGGGAAATCAAGCGCCTCCAGGGACTGGTGTCCGAGGGAGCGGTGTCCGAGGTGAGGCTGGAAGAATACCGGACCCGCAAGGAAGTCGCCCAGCAGCGCGTCGAGGAGGCGCGCGCCCAGATCACCGACCGGAATATCGTGGCTCCGTTCGACGGTGTGCTCGGCTTCCGCCGTGTCAGCGTGGGCGCGCTGGTGTCGCCAGGCGATCTCATCGCCACGCTCGACATTCTCGATCCGGTGAAGCTCGACTTCACCGTGCCGGAAACCTTTCTCAACGATCTCGAGCCCGGTCAGGAGATCGTCGCCCATACCGAGGCCTATCCAGACGCGGAGTTCGTCGGCAAGGTCACGCGGATCGATACCCGGGTAAACGCGGTCACGCGTTCGATCACGGTACGCGCGGAAGTGCCCAATCCCGATCTCCGCCTTCGTCCCGGCATGTTGATGACCACCACCCTGAAGAAGAATCCGCGCGAATCCCTTTCCATCCCCGAGCGCGCCGTCATCTCGGTCCAGTCGAACCGCTATGTCTACGTCGTCGCCCACGGCCAAGCGGACTCCGGTCGATCTCGGACGCAGCGTGACGGGTTTTGTCGAAGTGCGCGAAGGACTCGAGTCGGGCCAGACCGTCATCACCGACGGACTCGTGGGACTCTCCGATGGCGCCGCCGTCGAGGTCATCGGTGAGTTCGAATCACCGGCAGAACCCTACGAGCCATCCTCGCTTTGAGCCCCTGACTTCCGGCCCACGCTCCCTCCCGCATGTTCCTGTCCGACACCTCCATTCGACGCCCGGTCGTCGCCACGGTGCTGAACCTTTTGCTGGTCACCTTCGGACTGGTGGCCCTGTCCCAGCTGCAGGTGCGGGAATTTCCTGACATCGATCCGCCCATCGTCACCATCGAGACCAACTACATCGGGGCATCCGCAACGGTGGTGGAGCGGCGGATCACCCAGCTGATCGAGGACCAGATCTCCATTGTCGAGGCGATCAAGTCGATCGAATCGTCGAGCGAGGACGGTCGCTCGGTGGTCACGGTCGAGTTCAACATCAACCGCGACATCGATGCCGCCGCCAACGATCTCCGGGAAGCGGTTTCGGGCCTGCTCGACGATCTCCCGGAGGAGGCCGATCCGCCGGAGATCACCAAGCAGGATTCCGCCACCGAGGTCATGATGTGGCTGAGCCTCACCAGCGAATACCTCACCCCGGTCGAACTGGCCGACTACGCCGAGCGCTATCTCGTCGATAGCTTCTCGGTGCTGCCGGGAGTGGCCCGGGTTCGCATTTCCGGCGCCTCCAGCTACGCCATGCGCGTGTGGATCGATCGCACCGCCCTCGCGGCCCGAAATCTCACCGTGGCCGATGTCGAGGAAGCGCTCCGGCGACAGAACGTGGAACTGCCGGCCGGCACCATCCAATCGCTCGATCTCCAGTTCACGGTGCGGATCCAGCGCGAGTTCCGCTCCGAAGAGGATTTCCGGAATCTCGTCATCTACCGTGGCGAGGACGGCTTCCTCGTGCGCCTCGGCGACGTGGCCCGGATCGAACTGGGCGCCGAGGAGTCGCGTCGTCTTTTCCGCGGCAACGAGGTGCCCCGTGTCGGCCTCGGCATCATCAAGCAGAGCCAGGCCAACACCCTCGACGTCTCCCGGGCAGCCTCGAAGGAGATGGAGCGACTGCGCGACACGCTTCCCGACGGGATGGATCTGCAGCCCAGCTACGACACCTCGGTTTTCATCGAGGCCTCGCTCAAACAGGTCGCGGAAACCCTCTTCATCGCGGTCTTCCTGGTGGTCGCGGTCATCTACCTGTTCCTCGGCACCGTCCGGGCCACCCTGATCCCGGCGGTGACCGTGCCGGTCTCGTTGATCAGCACCTTCATCGTGCTCAACATCCTGGGATTCTCCGTCAATCTCCTTACTTTGCTGGCGCTCATCCTCGCCATCGGGCTGGTCGTCGATGATGCCATCGTCGTTCTCGAGAACGTCTACCACCGGGTCGAGCAGGGCGAGAATCCCCTCGCCGCCGCGTTCCTCGGCTCCCGCCAGGTGGCCTTCGCCGTCATCGCCACCACGCTCGTGCTCGTGGCCGTGTTCGTGCCCATCTCCTTCCTGGAAGGCGATCTCGGGAAACTGTTCACCGAGTTCTCCATCACCCTGGCGGTCGCGGTCTGTTTTTCCAGCTTCGTCGCCCTGACACTGTCGCCCATGATCGCCTCGAAGGTGCTCAAGCGCCAGACGGCGCGGGACAACTGGCTGACACGTTCGGTGGATTGGCTGTTCCGGAAATTCGAAAACGGCTACCGCCGCGTGCTCGGCGGGCTGTTGCGGGTGCCCTTCCTCGTCATCCTCATCGTCGGCGGATTCCTCGCCGGCAGTTGGTGGCTCTACCGGTCGCTTCCGCAGGAATTCACTCCCAAGGAAGATCGCGGGGTCTTCTTCGTCATCACCGATGCGCCGGAAGGCACCAGCTACGGTTCGATTAGCGAGACCATGGACGAGGTCGAGAAGCGCCTCATGTATCTCCATGAAAGCGGCGAAGCCGCCTGGGTGTTGATTCGCGCGCCGCGCGGGTTCGGAAACATCGCCGACTTCAACCAGGGACTCACCATCGTCGTCCTGAGCGACTGGTCGGTGCGACGCTCCGGCTGGGAAATCATGGACGAGGTGCGCGGCAAGCTGTCCGACATTCCCGAGGCGAAGAATTTCCTCGTCATGCGACAGGGGTTGACCCGCGGGCTCCAGAAACCGGTCCAGTTCGTCCTGGGTGGGCCCACCTACGAGGAATTGGCCGAGTGGCGCGACGCCCTGCTCACCGAGATGAAGGACAACCCCAATTTCGTCGGCGTCGATTACGACTACAAGGAAACCAAGCCGCAGCTGCGGGTGAACATCAACCAGAACCGGGCCGGCGACCTCGGCGTTTCCATCCAGAACATCGGCCGCGCCCTCGAGAGCCTCCTCGGCTCACGAACCGTCACCACCTTCATCCAGGATGGCGAGGAGTACGATGTCATCGTCGAGAGCGCCTTCGACCGCAAGCGCACCTTCAACGATCTCACCAACATCTACGTCCGATCCGAACGCACCGACGAACTGATCCCGCTCGCCAACCTGGTCACCCTCGAGGAGATCGCCGACTCCGGCACCCTGAATCGCTACAACCGGATGCGGGCCATCACCATCGAGTCCAATCTCGCCGATGGCTACCGGCTCAGCGAGGCCCTCGCCTGGCTCGACGAGGCCGCCGCCCGGGTGGTCCCGGACAAGGCGGTCATCAGCTACAAGGGAGAATCGCTCGACCTCAGGGAATCCGGAAGTTCCGCCGCCTTCGTCTTCCTCCTCGCC
>JAUIGT010000110.1 GCA_030432615.1 Verrucomicrobiia bacterium | reverse complement strand
CACCCCGGCGTCCAGAACGCCGCTCGCCATCGGCGCGCGTTGAAAGCGTTCGAAAACACGCTCGCGATCTTCTTCCGGAATGAGCTCTCCCGTGTTCGCGATCGCCCACTCGACTCCGTCCGCGGTGCGCGCAAGGCGACACTCGATGACGCCGCCATCCCGATTGTAGCGAACCGCATTGGAAAACAGGTTGTGGGCCACTCGTTGCAGGAGAACGGAGTCGCCGTCGATCTCGATACCGGGCTCGATCCGGCTGCGAATCGTGATACCTCGAGGCTCCGCGAGGAGGCCGGCATCTTCCATCCAGGTCTCCAGCAAACCGCTCAGGTCGACTCGCTCCGCGCTGATCTCCAGTTTGCCGGCGTCGGCCCGGGAAAGGAGAAGCAGGCTTTCCAGAATGGCGCCCTGGCGATCGGTTTGCTCGAGGAGTTGGGAAATGACTTCCTGCGCCTCGGGGGCATCGCGGCATTTCTCCAGCCCCTGCTCCAGGGTTCCCCGCATGATCGCCAGGGGAGTCTTCAACTCGTGCGAGGCATCGGCGCTGAAGCGGTTGGCCTGGTGGAAGCTTCGTTCCAGCCGTTCCAGCATGGCGTTGTAGGTGTCGATGATACGCGCGAACTCGATGTCGGCTTTCCCGGTTTCCAGGCGCTGGTCGAGAGCGCGCGCCGAGAGGTTTTCCATGTCCTCCCCGAGTGCGCGGATGGGCCGAAGCGCCTTTCGCCCCAGCCACCAGGCACCCAAGGCGATCACGGCAAGCGTGGTGGGAAGCGCGAGGAGGAAGGCATTGCGCAACTGGATCAGTGCCCGGGATGATTGATCGAGATCCGCCCCGGCGACGAGAATCACCTCCGCGTTGCGAAAGACGCCGATCCGGTAGCGATGGCCATCAGCGCGGGTGGTGTAGAAACGGGGTTCATGAAGAGGGCGGAGTTCGCGCTCCGGTCGGGCTTCCCCCGGTTTCTGGGAGGGAAGAATCAAGTCGGGCTGCGGATCGAGAAGGGAATCTCCGGGCGGAAAAGCGGCGGGATCGAGCGTTTCCGGCCATCGCGAGGAATGGAAGATCGGCACCTCCCGCTGATTCAGGATGGCAAAGAACCGATGGGGGGCCACTTCCGAACCAACGATGCCGGTGAGGTTCTCCTCCTGCCGTTCCCCGCTGACGTTCGGGCCGGACCGGCTCGCGAAGCGGAAGCCGAAGGTGGTCAGTTCCTGGTCGAGGGAGCGCAATTGTGATCGCGACAGGGCCCCCCACGCGACCAGTCCGAAGACGAGCAGGACCAGCCCGGAAAGCCCCATCGAGATCAGGGCGAGCCGGAAGCGAAAGGATCGCCGCTTCATGGCCTCACGGAACCTCCTTCATCCGGTAGCCGACACCGCGAACCGTGTCGATCAGCTTCGCCTCGCCCGGTTCCTCGATCTTCTTGCGGAGCCGCGTCACCGCGACATCGACCATGTTGGTGCCGGTGTCGAAGTGGGTGTTCCAGACATGCTCGCAAATCTGGGACCGCGAGAAGACACGACCGGGAGAACGCATCAGGTATTCGAGCAGGGCGAACTCCCGCTGGCTCAGCTCGATCTCGCGGTCGCCCCGCCTCGCCTCGTGCCGGATGAGATCGAGAGATAGATCGTCGACCTGGAGAACGGTCTGCGGATTCCCTGACGAACGACGCAGCAGCGCCTGGAGGCGGGCGACCAGTTCCTCGACGAAGAACGGCTTCGCCAGGTAGTCGTCGGCCCCGAGGTTCAATCCCTCGACTCGTTCATTCAGTTCGTTGCGTGCCGTCAGGAGGATGATGGGGAGAGTGACGCTCCGTTCCCGGAGGCTGCGGAGAATGCTGAGACCGTCGCGACCGGGCAGCATGATATCGAGCAGCATGGCGTCGAACGATTCGCCCGTCACCCGTGCGAAGCCTTCCTCGCCCGTCCGGCACCACTCGACGACGAAGCCCGCCTCTTCGAGTCCGGATTGGATGAACCCCGCGATCTGGGGCTGGTCTTCGACGACGAGGATGCGCATGGCCCTGCTACCTTTGTCTGCGCTCGCCGCCCTCGCCACCCGGTTTTCGTCCGGTGGCCTCCTCCCGACTCAGCTGGCCATCGCCGTCGATGTCGAGTTTCCTGAGCAGGTTCTCCGCATTCTCGAGTTCTTCGGCATCGATCACTCCATTCCGGTTGGAATCGAGTGCCTCGACGAGCGGGTCGGGCCGAGGTGGACGCCTCTCTCCCCCATCGGGCGGCCGCCTCTCGGGTCCGCCCCTGCCATTTTCCCCTCCCGGCCCCGGAGGACGCCCCCCTTCACCCGGCGGGCGATCGGAGCCGCCGGCGCGGCGCTCGTGCGATTCCTCTCGCACCGCTCCATCGGGAGTCCGGAACGTGAAGTCCACGCGGTCGGCATCGGTCACGCGATAAGCCACCGAACCCGTTCTACCATCGACCTCGTAGGTCAGTTCGAACCCGCCAGCAAGCGAGCCCTCGAACCCGGTGATCTCGGCCCCCCGAAGCGGGGGAAGGAACGGCCGCACGCCGCGGGTCGGGGGACGATCGTCGAGATCCGCCTTTCCGCGGAAATAGGACATCACGTAGGGCGGTTTCAACTCGCCGACATAGCGGTAGTTCCCCTCGTCGTCGAAATAGCCGTGGCATGCATCGAGCGGCTTGTCTTTCGAAGGATCAGCCGCGTAGATCGGGTAGCCGTCCAGAGCGAACGCGATGGGATTGCCCTCTCCGACGGTCGCCTCGAGATGCTTCGGCGCAATGTGGTAGTGGTAGTCGTCCGCCCGTCCGCAGTGGCCGCCCCATTCGTCGAGCTCTCCGCCCGCGTAGGCATCCTTGCCGCTCTGGGTGAGAGCGTGAAAGATCGGGATGCCGTTGACGGCGATGGCGATGGGGCCGATCAGGGTCAATTCGCCCGGGTCCTCGAGATACTCCGGCTTGAGCGGCAGCTTGAAGCGGTTTGCGCCGGTAAAATCGTGCGGCAGCGGAACCTGCTGCTGCCATGCCGTGATGCCTTTCATCATCGGATGGTCCGGCAGACCGTTGCCTTCGAGGTAGACAAACTCGTCGTCCCAGG
The DNA here is from genome assembly GCA_030432615.1 of Verrucomicrobiia bacterium. Classification (GTDB taxonomy): domain Bacteria; phylum Verrucomicrobiota; class Verrucomicrobiia; order Verrucomicrobiales; family DEV007; genus JAEUHH01. The sequence goes on along the minus strand of JAUIGT010000110.1, from coordinate 11,502 downwards.
AGATGCCGAGCCGGTCCCTGAAGGGAACGAAAGCGCGAGCCAGTCCGGGAATCTCGCCACCCGGTTTTTCGAGGGTGTGGTTTCCGGGAAACTCGGCCGCATACGGAGATAGTTGCGGCGCGATGGCGGCTACGGCGAGCGGTATCAGGACGGGGCATGCAAGGATGACAACGATGGTCGCAACCAGGGCCCGGCGTGCCCTGCCGGGCGAGCCCTGCTTTTCCGAATCAAGTGGTGTCGTCTTCATGGGTGGTGAGTTCTTCGATTCCCGGTTCACTTGGCCTTGTCGGCACGATTCGATTCATCGATCTTCCCGCGGGGCCAGGGTCTCGGGATCGGACTTCCGTCCGGAGGACTGGCAATCGTGGTCCGGAAAATCACGGTGTTGTCCAGGGCCAGGTCATCCGTCCAGATCCATCTGGCGCCGGCGAAATCATGTTCATAGAAGGGCTCCTTCGGCCCGACGGCTTGTTCGCTGTGCTCGACCGCATCGGCCCAATCACTGTCATCGAAGTCGGGTTCGAACCAATCCTCGGGAATCGGTTCGTGCCGGGTTTTCGGATTCCGCAGGTCACCGCCGATCGGACCATGGAAGAAGCTCTTCGCCTTCCAAGAGGCATTCGTCACGGTGCCGTCTCCGAACTTGAGGATGAAACCGCCGTCACCCAGGTTGGTATCATCGTATTCCAGTCCGGTGTCCGGGTCGGCATTGTCCTTGGCCATGACCGCGATGCTCATCGGATATTCCGGGAGGATGTCCACCGAGACGACATTGTGCGGGATGAACGAGATCGAATCCACCGCGACGAGATTGCCGTTGAGGTAGAGCTGGAACCAGTTGTCGGCATAGATGTTGGCTCGTACCGTGTCGGAGATCCGTGGATTGGCGATCTTCGGACCGCTTCCCTTGTCCCGCGGTTTGCCGGCCGACTTTCCCCTTTCGTGGGAACCTGGCTTTCCGTCCTCCTGGCTTTGCCCCGGATCCGCGAAGGGCAGAAGGCCGAGACAACCGATGATGGTCACGAGCGCGAGTGAGGGAAAGGATTTCATGAAGAGGGTGGTTCGGGGTTCTGGTTCTCCTTCATGAAACCAGCCCATCCTGTCGGATCGATTACCGCGGGATTACAACCGCGTAATCATTCCCGAAAAACCCACTCGGCATTCTCCGGCAGGGCGGACCGGCCCAGCCAGCCGCCGCGAAAGGCTCATGCTTTTCCCCGCCCGGGCAGATAGGGATCGTAGGTGAGATCGGCGTTCGGCAGCACGGGCGGCTCCTCCTCCCAGGACTGGAAATCGCGAGCCAGTTGGGTCTCGTCGTTCAGGGCCTGTTCCCAGGTGATCTCCTGCCCGGTGTAGGACGCCATCCGTCCCATGATGGCGAAGAGCGTGGAATAGGCGCCGCGCTCGGCCTCGTTGTGCGGCAGGTCTTCACGGATGGCGGCGAAAAGCCGGTCGTGCTCGAGTTGGTAGGAGTTTTCCTTCTCCACTTCCTTCCAGAAAAACTCGCCCTCGGCGCTTCCCGCCTTCTGGATGAATCCACTCCGCTTGAAGGCCAGTTCCGCCTTCCCCTTCGTGCCCGAGATCCTCTCGCCGAAGAAGGTCCAGCAGCCCGGGATGTGCCGGTGCTGGGCGATGACCTGCGATCCGTCGGCGAAGTGATACTCCATCAGGAAGTGATCGTAGATCTGCCCGTTCTGCGGTCCGGTGCGCACGAGGCGCCCGCCCTGCCCCTGGCACCAGACCGGGTTGGCCTCGTGCTTGATCCAGCGTACCACGTCGTATTCGTGAACGCTCTGCTCGACGGGAAAATCTCCGCTCAGCCAGGTGAAGTAGTACCAGTTCCTGACCTGGAATTTCAGTTCACTCTCTCCCGGCTGCCGCACCTGGCGCTTGTTGACGTCGGAACGGCAGTTGTAGAGCTGGATCAGCGGCAGTTCGCCGATCACGTCCTCGTGGAGATGAGCGATGCAGGCCTGGTGAATGGGGCTGTGGCGCCGGTTCAGGCCCACACCGACCTTGAGATTCTTCGCTTTTGCTTCCGCCGCTGCCGCCAGTACCCGGCGCACCCCCGGGGCATCGACCGCCACCGGCTTCTCCATGAAGACGTGCTTTCCCGCCTTCACCGCAGCCTCGAAATGAAAGGGGCGGAAACCCGGCGGAGTGGTCAGGATGACTACGTCGATATCGTCCCGCGCCATCACCTGGCGATAGGCGTCGAGGCCCAGGAACTGCCGATCGGGCGCCACCTCGACCTGCTTCGAATCCGGTGCGTTCTTCTCCAGGGTCTGGCGGCTGCGCTCCAGGGAATCCGGATCGACATCGGCCATGACCCAGAGCTTCGTCCGGTCATCGGCGGTCAAGGCCTGGGCCGCCGCCCCGGTACCGCGCCCTCCGCAGCCAATCAGGGCGATCCGGAGTTCATCGACGTTCTTTCCCTGGGCATGCACGCCGGACGGAAAGGCCGAAGCCACCGCGGCCGACACGGTCGCGGCGGTGGAGCCTTCGAGGAACCTTCTTCGTGGCAGGGACCGGGGGAATACGGGAGAGGAGGGCGGTTTTTCCATGCGTCATCCTCGCCGAGGACGGAGGAAACGGTCAAGAAGGGAGCCGGAACGGCATCCAGCGACTCACTCTCTCAACCGTGTTCCAGGTAATCCACCAACAGCCGCACCCCGACGCCGGTTCCCCAGGGACCTCCCTGGTAGTCGCGATCTTCCGCACCCCACGCGCTGCCGGCGATGTCGAGGTGCGCCCAGGGGATGTCGCCGACGAAATTCGAGAGAAAGGCGCCGCCGGTGCTGGAACCCGCACCGACACCCGCGCCGCTGATGTTCTGGAGATCTCCGACGCGTCCCTTCATCGCCTTCTTGTGGCAATCGAGCATCGGCAGCGGCCAGACCAGTTCCCCGGTCCGCTTACCGGAAGCGACCAGGGCATCGATCACCTTCTCGTCATTACCCATGACACCGCTCAGCTCGTGCCCGAGGCCCACGACCACGGCACCCGTGAGGGTGGCGAGATCGATCATGGCGTCCGGCTTGATATTCGTTTCCGCATAAGCCAGCGCATCCGCGAGAATGAGTCGGCCCTCGGCGTCCGTATTGAGGATCTCGATGGTGAGCCCGTTCATCGCGGTGACCAGGTCGCCCGGCTTGTTGGCCTTGCCGTCGGGCAGATTCTCCGAGGTCGGAACCAGGCCGTGCACTTCGATGTCGTCGGGTTCCAGGCCGGCCAGAGCCTGGAAGGCTCCCAGAACCGCCGCCCCGCCGGACATGTCGTATTTCATCTCGTCCATCTTCGGTGACGGTTTCAGGCTGATGCCGCCGGCGTCGAAGGTGAGCCCCTTTCCAACCAGGCATACCTTGCGATCGCCCTTTTTCCTTCCTGGACGATAGACCAGGTGGATCAGGTAGGCCGGCTCCGAGGAACCACGCGATACGGAGAGCAACGATCCCATTCCGAGCCGGGCCATCGCCTTCTCATCGAGGATCTCCACGGACAGCCTGGGGCTCAGCTTCGCGACCTTTCTCGCTTCCGCCACGAGATCGCGCGGGCGCATGAGGTTGCCCGGCGAATCCTGCAATCGGCGTGCGAGACAATTGGCGGCGCCGATGATTTCGCCCCGTTCCGCTCCCCGTTTGAAATCCGCGCTCCCGCCTTGGATCGTCAGTCGCTTCAGCTTGGCCGGCTCGGCGTCGCTCTTGAAATCCGTCAGCCGGTAGGTCCCCATCACCGCACCTTCCGCCAGTGCCTGCCCCAGCGACTCAGCCCGTTTTCCCGCAGGCAGATCGAACCAGAGGGTCGCCGATCCGGCCCCCGTCTTTTCGGCCTTCTTTGCCGCGATCGCCCCGCAGCGGCGCAGGGTCTCGGGATCGATGCCATTCCCCTCACCCACGCCGATCAGCAGCAGGCGCTCGACCGGGCCATCGGAGCAGTCGATGAACCGCACCTCGCGTTCTTCTCCGTCGAAGCTCGCGAGTGCAGGCTGGGGCACCTTCACTCCGGCAGGCAACTTGGGGCGCCGGTCTTTCCGGGCAAAAACGACCAGCAATTCGGTGCGGGTGAGGTTCTGGGCAATGGTCTTGCAGGTGATCTTCATGGTAGGGGCGGAGGTGTTTCGAGAAAGGAGAAAGGAAAAGCACCATGGCACCATTCGCCGCCGTTCCCATCCAAATTTCCCTCCCTGGCAGACGACCGCCTCTTTTCCCAACCTGCCGGGAAGGCTTGACACTCCTGAACCACCTCCCTATCAAGGAAGTTCAGGAACACGTTAACTCGAACTGATGACAATCATTCCCAAGGAAACGGGATGGCGATCAGGGCCGCGAAACCTTGCCTGGCTGGGGCTTTCCGTCCTCGCATTTCTCGTCCTTTCAACCGAATCGAGTCGCGGGCAGACACCCGATCCCCGGCCCTCCATCGCGCGCGACGCGAACCCTGTCGCCCCCGCATTCGACACCCAGACCCGCGGCCCCATGGAAGGCGACCAGCCCATCGCCTCGCAACCTTTCGGAGGCGAAACGGAGAGCGATCTCTTCGGCCGGCAACGGATCCTGGTCGAACGACCGGTCTACGATCCCTGGAGCCTCTTCGGGGACGCCGGGATCTATCGCACCGACAACGTCGCGCTTTCCCCCGCGAACGAACTCGAGGACACCTACTTCCGCCTGGCGAGCGGCTTCACCTTCGACCCACAGATGACCTCGAACCTGTTCGGGCACGTCCACTTCACCCAGGCCTTCTATCTCTATGATCGATTCGACGTGCTCGACTTCGATTTTCTCGATACCGGGATCGGACTGAACTACTACCCCGGCTCCACCGGTACTCCCCTGGACCTGCTCCTCTCCGACGCCCGCCTTTTTCTCGACTACGCCTACGACCGGACCTCTGAATCGGGTTTCGGGAGCGCCATCTTCGACAATCATGCCCTCCTCGCCGGCTGGCAGAAGATGATTCCCCTGAACCGGACCCAGCTTCTCATCCTGGGATACACCGCCGATCTCAGTCTCGACGCGTCGTCGGATCTTCCCCGCCGGCACGAGCACGTCCTCTCGGCGGCCTACCGGGTCCAGTGGTCGCCCCGGATTTTCACCACCCTCGCCTGGCAATCCGCCTGGCACGATTACTTCGCCTTCGGTCGCGAAGACTGGAACCATGGTTTGTCGTTCCTGGCCGAATGCCAGTTGACCGACCGGGCCACCCTCTACGGTTCCGCCTCCTGGCTGCACAACGCCTCGAATCTCGATGTCTTCGACTACGACCGATTCGATTTCGGCGGCGTGTTGGGGATCCGCATTCCCTTCGGCGGAAGGCAAGAGCCGATGTCAGCCACGGGATGGTCATCTTCGAAGAACCCCTTGAGTCCGGAGATATCGAAATGAAGACAGAACAATCCCTTACCTGGATTCTGGTTGCCACCCTGGTCGTGGCGAGCGTTCCTCTCGAAGGATGGTCACGCGAGGTGGTCGAAATCACCCGACGCACCGAGCAACGAATCGAGGGGCCGGTCACGGTTCGGCTCGGAAACGGGGTGGAAATTCGCCTGGGATCGGGAGACTCCGCAGCGGTAGCCTATGATCCCGGCACCAATTTCTACAAAGTGGCGGGACTTTCCGGAACCGTGACCGTGAAACGACTGGGAAGGTTGGGCGAAAAGCAGTGGCTCAAGGGCGGGGAAATGATCTTCGGCGATCCGCGGGCCACGTCACTGCCGGGCGTGGTCAAGTTCCACCTGCCCACTTTCCTGGCCACCAGTACTGAACTGCGGGAGGCGATGGCCCGAGCCGAAGAGGCCCTGTCCTCGAGGCGCGATACCGTCACGACCCCCGGGACGATGAGTGGCGGAGAACGCCAGAGAGTGGGTCTGGGCAGGGCGCTCATCGGAGATCCTGAAATCCAACTTTTCGACGAACCTACGGGAGACCTGGATCCGAAAGTCCGCGATGAAATGCTGCGAACCCTTCGCGAACAATTGGGGGACCTGGGCGAGGAAACCTTGATCCCCACTCCCCTGGTCGTCCAGGGCGCGGGATCACGGTTGGTCTTCGATCCCGGAGAGGAAGGGGACTTCGATCGCGATGGCGTGGTCGATGGGAATGACTACCAGGTCTGGCAGGACGCCACGAATCCGGGCAGCGGTTCGATCGCCGTTACGGACCCGGACTCCCCCGAGGAGGACTCGCTATCCGACTGGGATGATTTCGAACGGGGATTCGGATCGACGGTGGGAAATGCGTTGCGACGGGTATTGCTCTCCTCTCTGGAGGGAGTCGGCACAACCAGGTTGCGCATCTTGGATCTGGAGGGCCTCGAGGGGGTAACTCAACTGAATCCCGGAGCGGGGGACATTCGCTTCGACGGTGGAGGCACGAGCAATCCCGTCAACGGACAGCCACCGAACGGGACGCCTCCGGAGCTTGGGACCGGTACGGGGTTCAATGGAACGCCCTCCCCCGGGGGACTGGTTTCGGTCATCGATTTCCAGGTCGATACGACCTCCACGATCGGTCAGAATTCGATACAGACACCGGGATTTCCGAATCTACCGGCGAATCAACAGGGATTCCTTCGCACCTACAATGCCCCGGGAAATCTGACCGTGACCGGATCGGTCAATGACTTCACCAACGCCGGCAACAACTACGGGAGCCTCCTTTTCCAGTCTTCTGGAAACCTCGATTTCGACAACGCCGTTGTCGACACCACCAATGCGAATTTCGTCCCTCTCTCGCCGGGCATCGGTTTTCAGACTACGGGAGGCAATCTCCGCGTCATCGACAGCACCATCGACGCCCCCAACAACGTCGGCATCCTCCTCGACAATCGCTCCGGCGGCACCCTCCTCGTCGAATCCTCGACCCTGAATTCCGATCGGGCGGTAACCGTGTCCAACCAACTCGATGAGAACAACCAGCCCACCAGCGGGACCGTCACCCTCCGCGGTGCCGACATCGACGCTCCGCAGCAGGTCAACCTCCAGTCCGGGGGTGACCTCCTCATCACCGGCAACGGAACCCCGACCACCATCGACGGCAATTCCATCCTCGCGCAGTCCTTCTCGGGCGGGGTCCGAATCGCGAACTCCAGCGACCTCAACGCCCTGACCGATCTCATCATCCAGGCGAGTTCCAACGGAGATGTCACCCTCGACAACTCGATGCTCCAGGCCGGCAACCAGATGCTCATCGAGGCCATCCGACCCAACAACCCGCTCCTGCGCATCGATGGCTCGACCCTGCATGCCAGCGTCATTCGCGCCCGCGCACTCGGCAACGGGGCACAGGTGCTGGTGAACAACGGAAACATCACTGCCACCACCCAGCTCAACCTCTTCGCCGACGGAGCCAACTCCCTGCTGCGTTTCACCGGCAACACCACCCTCACCTCGCCGACGCTGAACCTGGCCGGACAGGAGGTTCGCATCGACAATGGCGCCTCGGTAACCACCTCGACCGCGCCCAATGTCTTCACCGACCAGCCCAACTACAACCAGGCAGGCTTTGGTAGTTTCTCCCAGCCGCCCAACACCCAGCCCTACAACACCCGGCCGGGCTTCTAGGGAATTCGCGCGACCTCTCCTCGCCCCTTGGCGCCAAGGGGCTATCCGAAAAGCTTGGTGAAGGGCGGGCGAACGGCGCTATGCTGGGCGTGATGAATTCGACCCGCCCCCTCGCTCTCGCTCTTTTCCCGGTCCTGCTCGGTCTCGTCCTCGCACCCCTGTTTGCCTCCGCCGACGAGTCCCAACCCAACCTCGTCATCCTCTTCGCGGACGACATGGGCTATGGCGATCTCCAGAGCTACGGACACCCACTCATCCGCACGCCCAACCTCGACCGACTCGCCGGCGAGGGAATGCGCCTGACCTCCTTCGTCACCGGATCCTGGTGCGTGCCCTCTCGGACCCAGCTGATCACGGGGCGCTACATGCCCCGGGTGAAATTCAACGGCGGCACCGGAGCGGACGGCACCGGGGGCCTCCCCGATTCCGAATGGACCCTGCCCGAGGGACTCAAAGAGGCCGGCTACCGCACCCACATGATCGGCAAGTGGCACCTCGGCTACAAGCAGAAGAAATTCCTGCCCGTGAACCAGGGATTCGACACCTGGTTCGGGCTCCCCTACTCCAACGACTACATCAAGCCCTGGGTCCAGACCGACGAACCGCTCGGGCTCTATCGCGGTGAGAAAATGGTCGAACATCCCTTCGACCAGGATCCGCTCACCACGCGCTACACCGAGGAGGCGGTGAAACTGATCGAAGAGTCGAGCGAGAATCAGCCCTTCTTCCTCTACCTTGCCTACGCCATGCCCCACCTGCCGATCCACGTCTCCGACGAACGGCGCGGAAAGTCGAAGGCCGGACTCTACGGCGATGTCATCGAGGAAGTCGATTGGTCCGTCGGCCAGGTTCTCGCCGCCCTGGAAGAGAAAGGCATCGCGGACAACACGCTCGTCTTCTTCGCCTCGGACAACGGCCCCTGGGTCGATGCCCCGCCCCGCATGCTCCAGGCCGGCAACGAGAAGTGGCACGTCGGCTCACCCGGTCCGCTGCGCGGATCAAAGGGCCAGACCTACGAGGGCGGTCCCCGCGTGCCCGCGATTCTCCGTTGGCCCGGGAAGATCAAAACCGGCCAGGTTTCGAGCGAACTGGTCGGGATGCCCGACATCTACCGCACCTTCCTCGCCGCGGGTGGCGGCAGCGTGCCGGAGGGCCACGTGACCGATGGCCACGACCTGGCCGATTTCCTCACCGGGAAAAGCGAGCACTCGCCGCGCCACGACTATTTCTACTTCCGCGGCGGCCTCGAAGCGGTTCGTGTCGATGACTGGAAACTCCGCACCACCACGGGTGAACCCGAACTCTTCAACATGGTCGATGATCCCTACGAACGCTTCAACCGGGCCGACGCCATGCCGGAAAAAGTCGCCGAACTGCGCGCCAGAATGGAGGCCATGGCCGAGGAAGTCGGCGCTAAAATCGCCGGTGACGCCCAGGGAAAGAAGAAACCGAAAAAATGAGACTCCCGTTTCCCGTCATCCCATGAAGCTGCCCGGGCGAAACTTCCTCAAGCTGAAGCTGAGCGACCAGATGGATCGCGAGGGACCCGGCATGTCCCAGAAGACGCCGGGACTCTCGCCGGGCACCCTGATTCATACCGGTGAAAAACGGGTCGATCGGGTCATCTTCACCGCCACGGAATACGACGCCGAATCGGCCGAACTGCTCGCCACCGAGGATGTCGAGGAATGCCTGCGTTTCGCCGACACCCGGCAGACGACCTGGATCCATGTCACCGGTCTCCACGAGCCGGAGCGCATCAGCCGTCTTGGCAAGGCCTTCAAGATTCACCCGCTCATTCTCGAGGACATCCTCAACACCGACGGGCGTCCCAAGATCGAGGAACTGGACAAGTATGTCTTCGTCGTCACCAAGCTGCTCTACTACGATGCGGATAGGCACGCCATCGATGTCCAGCAGCTCTCGCTCCTGCTACTGCCCGATTCCTCGGTGCTGACCTTTCTCGAGGAACCGAACCCGGTCTTCGACCCGGTGCTGGAACGCATCCGCACCGGGGGCGGTGGCCGCATTCGGCGATTCGGGGCCGACTACCTGGCCTGGGCGCTGCTCGATATCGTGGTCGATCACTACTTCAGCGTCGTCGACGGCGTCGACGAGACCCTGGATCAACTCGAAGACCAGTTCGAGGACGATCCCGACTCGCTCCAGGCGAAGGACCTCTTCCATCTCAAGAAGGAAGTCGCCGCGCTCCATCGACTGGTCCGCCCCATGCGGGAAATCGCCACCGTGCTCAACCGCTCGGACTCCGAGCTGCTCACCGCCCGCACCCGACCCTATTTCCGCGACCTCTACGACCACGCCATCCATGTGCTCGAGGAAGCCGAGACCCTGCGTGACAGCGCCGCGTCGCTCCGGGATTTCTACCTCTCGCACGCCAGCAACCGCATGAACGAGATCATGAAGGTGCTGACCTGCTTCGCCACCATCTTCCTGCCACTCACCTTCCTCGCCGGCATCTACGGGATGAATTTCGAGCACATGCCCGAACTGCACTGGGCCTGGGCCTACCCGGCGCTGTGGGTCGTGTTCCTGCTCACCGCCGGCGGCATGTTCTGGTATTTCCGCCGGAAGGGCTGGCTCTGAGCCAGACTTTCCATCATCACCACGCCGCCATGAATCGCCGCAAGTTCCGCCTCTGTCTCCTGTCCCTGGTATTCGTCGCCGCCGCCTGGACCGGTTGGCATAGTTTCGCCGACAAGCCCACCGACGATGGTTCCGGCTGGAAAGTCGGTCTCGCCGCCGCCGACATCACCCCGAAGGAACCGGTCTACCTGGCCGGCTACGCCTCGCGGGATCGCCCGCACGAAGGCGTGGCCGCCCCGATCCATGCCAAGGCCCTCGCCCTCGTCGATGAGACCGGTCACCGTGCCGTCATCATTACCACGGACCTGCTCGGGCTTTCCGCGGAAGTCGCCGAGCCGGTCTGCGATCGGCTCATGAAAGCCAGCGGTTTGGAACGGTCGGACATCCTCCTGAACTCCTCCCACACCCACACCGGTCCCGCCCTGACCCTTTCGAGTCACCCGACCACCAAGATGAACGCCGAAGAGGCCGCGCGACAGGCCGCCTACACGCGAGCGCTGCAGGACAATCTCTTCGACCTCGCCATCCAAGCCCTGGAAAACGCCGACCGACCCGCGCGACTCAGCCTCGCCACCGGCATCGCCCCTTTCGTGATGAACCGACGCGAACCCACCGAGGATCGCGGCATCGTGCTCGGCGTGAATCCCCGCGGTCCCGTCGATCGCAGCGTGCCCGTGCTCCGAGTCTCCGATGCCGATGCCGATGCCGATGCCGATGGTGGGGAAAGCGTGATCGCCGTCCTTTTCCAGGCCGCCTGCCACAACACCACCCTCGGCGGAAATTTCTACCGCATCACTGGCGACTTCGCCGGTTACTCGCAGGAGCACATCGAGCGGCGGTATCCAGAGGCGATGGCCCTGTTCATGATCGGTTGCGCCGGCGACGCCAATCCCCACCCACGCGGTGAACTGGCGATGTCCGAAGAGCACGGCCGCGTCCTCGGCGCCGAGGTCTGCCGCCTGCTCGACGACGAACGGGCCTGGAAACCGGTGAACGGCCCGCTGACGACCCGTTTCACCCACACCGACCTGCCCCTGCAACCGGCTCCGGAAGGGAAAGCGCTCGCCGAGCTGAAGCTGGGAGGCGGCGCCTGGCGGGGATTCGTCGCCGGGGAAATCGAGAAAAGGCGCGAGCGCGGCGAACCAATTCCCGACACCTACCGGGCCCCGTTTTCCGTGTGGCAGTTCGGTGATGATCTCACCCTCGTCGGCCTCTCCGGCGAAGTCGTCGTCGACTACGTCTACCGACTCGAACGGGAACTCGGTGCCACCAATCTCTGGATCGCCGCCTACTGCAACGACCTCTTCGGTTACCTTCCCAGTGCCCGCGTGCTGCGG
>JAUIGT010000692.1 GCA_030432615.1 Verrucomicrobiia bacterium | reverse complement strand
CGCGGTGCTGACCGCTCCGTTTCCGCTGAAAGAACTGTGCATCCGTCCCGAGGGCATCCTGGACAAGCTCTCGGCCGCTTTCGGCTGGGACGACATCGATTTCGAGAGCGCCGAGTTCAGCCGGGAGTTCCACGTCAATGCGCCGGACCGCCGCTGGGCCTTCGACGTGCTCCATCCGCGGGCGATCGCCTACCTCATGGAGTGTCCGCGATACGAGATCCATTTTTCCCGGAACCAGGTGGCGGTGCGGGGACGATCCCGATTCGAGCCCTGGGAATTCTCGAAATCCCTGGAGATGGGCGAGACCCTGCTTCGCGGTATCCCGGAATTTGCCCGCCGGTCCGAATGAATCGACTTTTCGCCTGAATTCCTCTTTCCTCGACCGTCATGGAAGGCGCTCCCCTCATTCTCCTCATCGTCGCCGGCTTCGGCTTCCTCGTGCTGCTCTGGGTGGTCGGCACCTTCAACGGTCTCGTCCGGCTGCGGAATCACTGCCGGGAATCGTGGTCGGACATCGACACCGAGTTGAAGCGCCGGCACGATCTCATTCCCAATCTCGTCGAGACCGTGAAAGGCTACGCCGCCCATGAACGGCAGACCTTCGAGCGCGTCATCGCCGCCCGGGATCGCGCCGAGGCGCCCCACGACCGGGTGCGCGACCAGGCCGGCGACGAGTCGGTGCTGTCGCGCGAGGTCGGTCATCTCTTCGCCCTGGCGGAGGGCTATCCCGAGCTGAAGGCCGACCGGAATTTCCTCCACCTGCAGCGCGAGCTGGTCAACACCGAGGACCGCATCCAGGCGGCCCGCCGCTTCTACAACGCCAACGTCCGCGACCTCAACAACCGCATCGAGATGTTTCCCTCCAGCCTCATCGCCGGATCGATGGACCTGGGAAACTGGGACTACTTCGAGATCGCCGACCTTGCGGTGCGGGAGGTGCCAACGGTGGACGTCGGCACGGGGCGCGGGTAGGGTTCCGCTTTCGCCGGAATGACTGTCGATACGCTCATCGTGGGCCAGGGACTGGCCGGGTCGTTGCTCGCCTGGGAACTGCTCGAACGCGGGCAACGGGTCCTGGTGGTCGATCGCGACGAGGCGGTGACATCATCGAAGGTTGCCGCCGGGATCGTGACACCGATCACGGGAAAAAGGCTGGCGCCGACATGGCGCGGGGACGAATTCTGGCGTTACGCGACCTCTGCCTACCGGCGCATCGAAACCAAGTGCGGGCAATGGCTCTTCCGACCGGTATCGATCGCCCGGTTGCTGGCCACCGACGACGAGGTTCGGCGTTGGGAGAAGAAAAAGACCGAGGCCGCGGAGGAACGCGGGGCGGGACGCTTGCCGGCGGGGGCGGTGTCGCTGGAGATTTCCGACGCGGTGTTTCACGCGGAGCGCGGCGGTTTCGAAATGCCGGCCGCGGGCTGGCTCGACGTTCCGGCTTTCCTGGAAGCGACGCGGCTGCACCTGCTGGAGCGGCTCGGCTACGCCATCGGCACGGTGAATGCCGACGAGGTCGAGGTGGTGGCCGAGGGAGTGCGCTGGAAGAACGTCAAGGCGCGTCACGTGATCTTCTGCCAGGGCTGGGAGGGGAATCGGAACCGCTTTTTCGACTGGGTGCCGTTCCGCAGCGCCAAGGGGCAGATTCTCGATCTCGCGTGTCCGGCGGCGATGACGGAGACGCGCATCATCAACCGGGCCGGCTGGCTGCTGCCGCTCGGGGGCGGGAAATTTCGGGCCGGCGCCACCTACGAATGGGAATTCGGGTACGGGGAAGCGACCGAAACGACGCCGGAAGGCCGGGCGGAAGTGGAGAAGAAGCTGCGCGGCATGCTCAAGGTGCCGTTCGAGGTGACCGGGCAACGCGCGGCGGTGCGGCCGGTGATTCGCGAGAGCCGGGCGCTGATCGGGCTGCATCCGGCGGCGGAACTGGAGAACCGGATCGGTTTCTTCAACGGTCTCGGATCGAAGGGCGTGCTCAACGGGCCGTTCTTCGCGGCGCAGTTGGCGGATCACCTGGTGAAGGGAACTCCTCTCGAGCCGGAGGTGGACCTGCGAAAGAATCTCTGAGCAATGAGGGATCGGCAACAACGACTCCCGCGCGCCACGGACGAGGCCCACCGATTTCTGCGTGAGATCCTGGCGCCCGGGGATCGGTGTGTCGATGCCACCGCCGGCAACGGACACGACACGCTTTTCCTGGCGAAGTGCGTGGGCGCCGGGGGCGAGGTCTTCGCCTTCGATGTGCAGCCGGAGGCGATCGAATCGACGCGCGCGCGCCTGGAGGCGGCGGGATGCGCGGAACGGGTCCGGCTTTTCCAGACATGCCACTCCCGGATCGGTGAGTCGGTCGAGGGCGCTGTGAAGGCGGTGATGTTCAACCTGGGCTACCTGCCGGGTGGCGATAAGAATCGGATCACGCGACCGGACACGACGCTGGCCGCCATCGAGGCGGCGAGTGTCCTGCTGGAGCCCGGCGGACGGATGACGGTGGTCGTCTATCCGGGGCACGCCGGCGGTGACGTCGAAGCGGAAGCGGTGGAGCAATGGGCTCGGTCCCTCGACCAGGGAATGTTCGGCGTTGCCGCCTACCGGTTTCTGAACCAAGCCAATTTGCCGCCTTTCCTGATCGTGATTTCGAAGACCTGACCGCAGGGAGATTTCGACCATCGATGGCGGG
>JAUIGT010000109.1 GCA_030432615.1 Verrucomicrobiia bacterium | reverse complement strand
GCCGCGTTTTTACGAAAAGGCCGTCCGCCTGGGTGCGGGCGGCCTTTTTTCGTTTCCCGGTTTCTCCACCGTCCCGTAAAAGGTGGCCATGCTCGACCGATCCCGCCGCTGGCTGACGTCCGTCCTCGGACGCGATCCGCTGGTGCCGCTGGCGCTGGCGGCGGGCGGGGGAATCGTGGCCGCCGACCGGTGGTGGGGCGCGGGCGGGGTGCCGATGAGCGCTTTCCTCGCCGTGGCGGTGGCGGCATTCCTGGTGGCGTGGAAAAAGCCGCGTTGGCCCGGATTGCTGGCGCTGGGAACGGCGGGCGTGTTCGCCTTCGGCCACTGCGTCGCCCTCTGGCAGATGGCGCAGTTTCCCTTCGCCCCCAACCTGGAGAACGGCGACGCCATTCGGCTGGAGGCGACCGGCGTGGTCGTCAAGGAACCCGACGCGCCGGGCGCGGGCCGGACCCGGAGCGGGCGTTGCGTGATCCGGTTCTCGGAAATGAAGGTCGCGGGACTGGTCTTCCGTTGCGACCAGCGGCTGCCGGTGCGGCTGACCAGCCCGACGGCCAATCTCCGCTACGGCGATCGCCTCGTCACCACCGGCCTGCTGAAACCCTTCGACCCGCCGCGCGCCCCGGGCGCCTTCGATCCGGGGGGGTTCTTCGGACGGACGCTCGGCGCGACGGGGGAATTCCAGGTCGGCCCGGGTGATCGCATCCGGATTCTGGAGCGCGACGCCGGGAACCCGCTCATCGCCCTGGCCCTGCGGTCGCGGAAAACCATCGAGGAAAGGATCACCCGCGGACTGGAGGGCGAGCCCGCCACCGCGGCGGTCATCAAGGCCATGGTCCTGGGCCAGCGCGAGGACACCCCGGAGCACATCGAGGAGCAGTTCCGCCTCTCCGGCGCCATGCACGTCTTCGCCGTTTCCGGCCTGCACGTGGGATTGTTTCTCGGCATCCTCTGGGCCCTGCTGCGCCTGTTGCGGGTGCCGCGTCGCTACGCGGTGTGGATCCTGATCCCGGCGGGCCTCTTCTACGCCACCGTCACCGGGCTGCGGCCCTCTGCGGTGCGGGCGGCGGTGATGGGAACGGTGGTCCTGCTCGGTTTCGTGGCGGAGCGAAAACCGCGCCTGCTCAACAGCCTGGGATTCGCGGCCCTGCTCCTGCTCGCCTTCGACACGCGGCAGCTGTTCCTGCCCGGGTTCCAGCTCTCCTTCGCGGTGCTGGCGTCGATCGTGATCTTCGCCGACGGCCTCCGCGAGCTGTTCCACCGGCCCTGCCGGATCGATCCGCTGCTGCCGCGCCGGTTCGCGCCCCGGTGGCGCCGCGGGCTGGACTGGTGCGCGGGGGGAATCTCCAAGGGCCTCGCGGTTTCCCTGGCGGCGTGGGCCGGTTCGGCGCTGCTGGTGGTCCATCATTTCCAACTCCTGACCCCGGTGGCGGTGCCGGCGAACCTGGTGATGGTGCCGCTGGCCTTCGCCGTGCTGGGCGTCGCCTTCGCCAGCCTACTGGTGTCGCTCTGCGGCGGCGGAGTCGTGGCGGGCGCGGTGCTCAATCCGCTCAACGGCGGGCTCGTGCGCTTCGTGACCTGGACGGCGGGGCTCTTCGCGGCGGCGCCGGCCGGGTCGTTTCACGTCAACCCCAGCCAGCTGGAGCGATCGGCCCTGCCGCGCGACTCCGTGCACGTGACCGTGTTCGAGCCGACCTTCGCCGGCCTTTCCCAGCTCTGGAGTTTCCGGGTCGATGACGGGCGCACCGCGCATTGGTTGGTCGATCCTGGGGATCCCATCGGGTTCGCCAGCGCCGCTCAGCCGCTGCTGCGTCACCGGGCCGTGAACCGGCTCCAGGCCCTGGTGCTGACGCACGGCGATTTCGATCACTTCGGCGCCGCCCCGCTGGTGGTGGAACGGTTCCGACCCGGCGCGGTGATCGCTTCTCCCTACGACAGTCGCTCGTCGGTGGTGCCGCAGCTGGAGGAAAGCCTGGCCCGGGCCGGGGTGCCGCACTGGCGGGTGGCGCGGGGAGACCGGTTCCCCTTGGCCGGCGAGGACGACACCGCCCTCACCGTGCTCTATCCGCCGCGGGAGGAAAATCCGCCCGGCAACGCCGACGATCGCTGCCTCGTGCTCCAGTTGCGGCACCACGACTGGCGGATTCTCAGCACCGCCGACAGCGGGTTCCTGACCGAGAAGTGGCTGCTCGCCCACGAGACCCGCGGCCTCCGCGCCGACGTGTGGGTCAAGGGCTGGCACGCCGCGGAGATTTCCGGCCTGCTCGAGTTCCTCGACCAGGTGCGACCGCGGGCCGTGGTGACGACGAACCACGAGTTCCCGTCCCACGAAGGTGCGAGCGAAGCCTGGCGGGAGGAACTGGAGCGGCGGGGAATCGCGCTGTTCGATCTCACCGAACTGGGCGCCGTCGAGATCGAGCTGACCCCGGAGAGGCTGCGGGTGGCGCCGGCTTCCTCCGATGATCAGCCGCCGCTGTTGATCAACGTGGATTGAGTTTCGTGATCGATTCGAGAGCGGCAGGGAGGGAATCCGGTGCCGCGAGCGATTCAGGATCGCTTCGAGGAGGTGATCCCGAATAGGATGCCCGGCATGCTCGGGTCCCCGCGTCGCTTGCTGCTGTTCACCGCGATCCAATCGATCGCGGTCTGGTGGACGTTGCTGGCTCTCCTGCTACCCGAAGCAATACGGCCTCACGTGGAGGAATACATGGCGGGTAGGCCGCTGCCGAAGCTCACGGAACTCTGCCTTCCCATCTCTTCGGTGGTGACGCTCCTGGTTTCCCATTCTCCCTCGGTTGCGTTCATGGTGGGAGTGGCGCACTTCCATGGGGTGCTTCGACTCCTGTATCCCGATCTCCGGTCGAAGACCTGGTTGACCGTCTACTCGGCAGGCTGGGGCTTCTTGTTCTTCGGCCTCCTCCTGGCCTTTGTCGGCATGACCATTCCGTTCGTCGAGATCATCCAGAGCTTGGAGCCCCGGATCGATCCGCACCCCCGACTGACCCTTTTCCTCCGGATCTTCTCCTGGACGATCGTGGCGCTGCTCACCCTGGCTTCCCTCAGGCGGCTTTTTCTCACCGCCAGGAACGGCGAGGAGTAGGGCTGGCTCGACGCTTCGCTATTTCCGCACCCAGACGCTGGTCTGCGAGGTGCTGAGCTGGAACTTGCGCTGGTGATCGCGGATGACGAAGGGCAGTTCCATGACCCGGCGGCGCTCGAAGTGGTCCCCCAGGTGGCGGTCGAGAAAGTCGAGCGTGAGGCCGGTCGGTTGGTTTTCCGCCGGCGTGAATTCATCGAGCCAGGTCGCCGGGGTGGCGATGACGAACTGGCCTCCCGGCTTGACCAGATCCGGCAGGCGATCGAGGAACCGTCGCGGTTCGGGCAGCCGGCAGAGGAGGTTGGCGGCGTGGACGAGGTCGAAGGCGCCGAGATCGGGGCGCAGGTCCATGGCGTCGCCGACCTCGAAGCGCACCCGATCGGGAAGGGAACCCGCGGGCGCGGCGGCGAGCAGGTCGTCGGCGAGGTGCGACTCGCCATAGCGCCGATAGCGGAGGGTCTGCCCGGCGGCGAGGCGCTCGGCGGCCTCGATGAAGGCGCCGGAGAAATCGATTCCGATCACTTCCCCGGCGTGCCGACTCAACTCGAAGGCGGAACGCCCCACCGCGCAGCCGAGATCCAGCGCCCGCTCGAACGGTCCGGTGGAGAGATCGAAGGTCTCCGTCACCGTGGCCACCGGAAAGCGGAAGCATTCGTCCTCGAGCGTGGCCGCGCCGATGGCTTCCAACGCGGAACCCGCGAGGATCTCCTCGCGGGTTCCGTAGTGAAAAAGCAGGTAGGTGTGGAGAATCCTGTCGGCTTCGTAGTTCATCGGGCCGATGAATCAGGCATCGTCACCGCCGCGCAGGGCGCTGAGCAGGTATTCGCTCGGCTTGAAGTTTTCGATGAGGATTTCCTCCTGGTCGCCGCGCTTCATCCGCACCTGGCTGATGTTGAAATTCGGCGTCTTGTGCGGGGCGAAGAGGATGTCGTCGTGGGTCGAGTTCTCGTGCTTCTTGAACATGTCGGGCACGATGTCGCCGCCCAGATGATCGTCCCGCCCGGTGGCGAGGTGACAGGTGCCGAGCACCTTCTCGTCCTGGATGTCGGCGCCGGAGACCGGCAGCACCTGGGTGCCGAACCCGAGTTCGCCGAGGGTCCCGGTCATGGGATCGTCGGCCAGGCGCTGGTTGTGGGCGTCGATGGTGGCCTGGTCGCCCTCGATGAGGGTGGAGCGGACGATGTTGCGATTCTCCACGTCGAGCACCCCGAGGGTGCCGTCGGCGTATTTCATCGGGAACTGGCCGCGGGCATCGACGGGTACGAAGTAGACCTCGCCGGCGGGCAGGTTGGCGACATCGGGCGTCCTGCCCTTGCAGAGTCCGTGCGATTTCTGGGCCTCCTGGCCGTCGAGACCGAGCCAGGCAGTGAGCACCCGGCCGTCCTCCAGCGCGAAGTCGATTTCGACCGAGTCGGCTTTCGTCATCGCCAGGCGCAGTTTCTCGGCATCGGCGCTGACCTCGTCGTAATCGACCGCCAGTCCGGAGCCGAGGATGATGTCGTTGACCCCGTGCATGGTGGCTCCGCGGAATCCGAACTCCTTGCACTTGGACGTCAGCGGCGCGGTGGCCGAGTAGGTCGAGAGGCAGAGGATGATGTCGTAGTTCGAATAGATGTCGCGGTCCAGGCTGAGCTGGTTGCCCTCGGCGTCGTAGCATTCGTCCTTGAGATCGAGGTTGGAACCGTAGGTCATGGGGAAGGCGAACAGTTCCCCGCCCGTCATGCCGAGCGCCTCGAGCCCACCGTCCTTGAGGCCGAGGTAGAATTCTTCGTAGGCCTTCTTCTGCACCTCGTGCCCTTCGGCGTCGAGAAAGCCGTAGCCCTTCATCAGATCCATGTCCTCGAGATCGATGAGGAGACAGATGCGGCAGCCCTCGGTGGGCTCGAAGACGGTACCCAGGAGTCGGGTCAGACTGAATTCCGGAAAATCGCGCATTTCCGGATTTAGAATGATTTCACGGTCGAGTAAAGCGGCGGACATGATTCGTTGGATTTGATTGGGGAAGGAATCTGCGACGCCGACCCGGAATTTTCCTTTCACGCCGGCGAATTTGCTTTCACGGTTACGGCGGACGGAAACGAAAGAGACGATGACCAAAGGAGAAAAAATCGTGCTCATCACCGGCTGCTCGCGCGGCCTGGGGAAGGCGGCGGCGGAAGCCTTCATCGCCCGCGGCGCCCGGGTGGCCGGCTGCGCGCGGTCGGAATCGGCCATCGATGAGCTGGCATCGCGACACGGGAATCGCCACCGTTTCCGGGCCCTGGACGTGACCGACGACGGGGCGGTCGCGGATTTCTGCGACGAAATCGTCACCGACCTCGGTCCGCCGGACCTGGTGCTCAACAACGCGGCCCTCATCAATCCCGGCGCGCCACTCTGGGAGGTTTCGGCCGAGGACTTCGATCGGGTCATCGACGTGAACCTGAAAGGCGTGACCAACGTGATCCGCCACGTCCTGCCGCCGATGATCGAGCGCGGCTCGGGGGTGATCGTGAATTTCTCCTCCGGCTGGGGACGCTCCACCTCGCCCGAGGTGGCGCCCTACTGCTGCACCAAGTGGGGCATCGAGGGCCTGACCGCGGCCCTGGCCCAGGAGCTGCCTCCCGGTCTCGCGGCGGTGGCGTTGAATCCGGGCATCATCGACACCGACATGCTGCGCAGCTGCTTCGGGGAAAGCGCCGGCGCCTACGGCGACGCCACCGACTGGGCGGGGCGGGCGGTGCCCTTTCTCGACGTGCTCGGGCCGGAGGATAACGGACGGGCTTTGAGCGCTCCCTGACCAATCACCTCCGAATTCGCTTGCGGTGTCGGGGTGGCGTTCCTAAGGTGTTGGGGTAACTCCCAGCCAGAGGAACAAACATGAAAGCAACTGAATCGACCCTGTCCCGGGTCCGGCTGGCGCTGCTGACGCTTGCGCTGAGCCTCTCCGGTCTCGTCCATGGCGAATCGGAACTCCGCGAGTTTTCGAACTCGGAAGGTCAAACGATCATGGCCCGCCTCATCGCCGCCGATGAGAAAACCGCCAAGATCCAGATGGAAAACGGCCGCGAAGTGGAAGCGGGTATCACCTACTTCTCGCAGGCCGATCAGGACTACATCGCCGAGTGGCGCAAGACCAACAAGCCCGAGATCACCTACCAGTTCGAGGTCGACTACACCAAGAAGCGCCGCGATCGGGAGACTCGTAACGAGGGCAACGTCGAGGTCACCTACGAGAACTGGTACTACGAGGTCGAGGTGGAGAATCTCAGTCAGGTCGATCTCGAGGGGCTGGAGCTGCAGTACAAGATCTACAAGTCCGTCAACGCCGACGCCGCCGAGACGCGGTACCGCGGCGAGGGTCTGGTCCGCGAAGGACCCTTCCTGGTCCGGAAGGGCAAGGTCGACCTCAAACCGGTGGCCTACCTGAAATCCGTCTCGGCGGAAACCGAAACCATGATGATCTCCAAGAGCCAGCTCGATCCCGACTACTACTACGTCGACGGGGACAAGAGCAAGAAGAAGGACGAGATCGACGGGTTCTGGATCAAGCTCTTCCACAACGGGAAGGAAGTTCACTCGGTGAAATCCAGCCACGGCGCCGTGAAGGACGCCAAGTGGTGATCGATCGGGCCGGCGGCGGCGGTCGACCGGGTTCCCGGGGCGGTTTCCGCGCTTCGTTTGACGACCTGATTGCTTGCACAACGCGACCGGGCGCTGTTAAATCACGGCCCTATGAAAATCGGATTCAATCTGCTCCTCTGGACCGGTCACGTGACCGAAGAAAACTTCCCCGTTCTCGAAAAGCTGAAGGCCACCGGCTACGACGGCGTCGAGATCCCGATTTTCGATCCCAGCGATCCCGATCACTACAAGAAGATCGGCCAGGCGCTGAAGGACAACGGTCTCTCCTCCTGCGCGGTCACCGTCTGTCCCGACCAGGCCCACAGTCTCATCAGCCCGAATGAAAGCGACCGCCGCGCCGGCGTCGATCACCTCAAGCGCGTCATTGAGTGCGGCCACAACGCCGGCATCGACAACATCTGCGGTCCCTACTACCAGGAACTCGGCAATTTCACCGGTGAAGCGCCGACCGATACCGAGCGCGCCCACGCCGCCGAATGCCACCGCGAACTGGCCGAAGTCGCCCAGGAGGCCGGCATCCGCCTGACCATCGAGTCGCTCAACCGCTTCGAGGCCCACTTTCTCAACACCATCGAGCAGGCGGCCGCCTACGTGAAGCAGGTGAACCACCCGAACTTCGCCACGATGTATGACACCTTCCACGCCAACATCGAGGAGAAGCACCCCCTGGAAGTCATCGAGCCCAACCTCGATGTCATCCAACACGTCCACATCTCCGCCAACGACCGCGGCACTCCCGGCAAGGACCACACGCCCATCAAGGAAACGATCCAGATCTTCAAGAAGAACGGCTACGACAACTGGATGGTGATCGAGGCCTTCGGCCGCGGGCTCCCCGAACTCGCCGCCGCCACCCGCGTGTGGCGCGATTTCTTCCCCAATGTCGAGGAGGTCTACGAGTTCGGCTACCAGTACATCGTCGATTCCTGGAACGCCTGATCGACCCGTCGATCGATCGGCGAAGCCACGCTTTCCCCGAAACGAAAACAACCCTGTCAAGTCCGCGACCTGACAGGGTTGTTCGTTATCCGGATACTGCGTTGTGGTAGAAAAGGGAAGAAGTTCCGGGAACCATCAGGCACCGTCCCAGGAATCGTAGATCGTCACCCGGGTGCCGTGCCTGGTGTGGTCGTAGATCATCTGGGCGGCGTCGCGGGGGAGACGGATGCAGCCGGCCGAGGCCGGGTAGCCGGGCAGGTAGCCGGCGTGAACGCCGTAGACCGATCCGCTCAGGCGCATCCAGTAGGGCATGCCGACGCCGTAGATGGTGGAAATCTTGCCGCTCCGGACGCGCTCGGTGATCCGGTAGGAACCGCGCGGAGTGCGCTTGCCGGGGCGGGCGGTGGAAACCGGGGTCTCGATGGCGACCGAGCCATCCACGAGGAGAAACGCCTTCTGCCGGCCGATATCGACGACGATCCGGGTGTTGGCCTTGGTGCTGCGGGCGAGGACGCCGGAGTTCACCTTGGTCGCGGGAATGACCGGGCCGGCCGGCTTGGTGGCGGGTTTCTTCTTTCGGGCGTCCTCATCGCCGTCGTCGGTGGAGAACAGCCAGGCGAAGAAATTCTCTCGGCTGGTCGACTCGACTTCCCGCCCGGTGGGAACGTAGCGGGACGCCGCGCCGCCATACTTGCGGCGCATGCTGAAGGCCGTGGCGGTGCCTCCGGCCGTGGGATAGGCGGCGGTGGAATCGCCTCCGCCGGTGTCGCCCGATTGCGGGCCCGGCGTGGAGCAGGAGGCGAGGCAGAGCGCCGCCGCGATGGCGACGGCGGACGACAGGGGTGGCCGGAATTCCCGGGACCGGTGAGACATGGCTTTGATGGAATGCGTTGAGGTGATCTGGCTCCTCCCCCCGACTTGACCTCACCAAATCGGGTAGCCTTGTCTTCCTTTAGCGGAATCTTTGCTTAAGAAAAGCAAAAAATATGGAAATTCGTAATTTTGTGGGCGGAGATGAAATTCTTTCCGCCGAATCGGCAAGGTGGTAGTGTCTCGCCTTCCCCGGTGGACCGGACAGCAGGACTCGGTCCCGCCGGACCAGGTTTCTCCGGCCTCGACGGTTCGGATGGTTGAAGAAAAGGATGAGTGTTTCCCGACAGCACCGAAGACAGGCGGCGGGCGGGTCGCGGTTGCGATCACGCCTGATCGCCAGCGCGCTGGCGATCGCTTCCTGGTCGGCGGGAGCCGCGGGAGCCTATGATGCGCCGAATTTCGACCGGCCCCCGGTGGAGAACGACGCGCTTTCGCTGTCGAAACGCGACCGCGAAGAGATCGTCTCCGCGCTTACCGCGTTGACCCGCAATTTCCCCGAGGAACCCCGCATCGATGACGACCTGCGGGAAAAGGCGATCGGCGTGGCTCTCACGCTCGATCCACTCAGACCCGAAGCCCGGGACGCGCACCGCCGCCTCCTGAACGGTCGGAAGCCGTCCGCGGTCACCTATTTCACCTCGCTCACCACCATCTCCGAGGCCCTCTGGCGACACGCGGAAAAACTGGCTCGCCGCGATGCCGAGCCCGAGGATCGCCGCCTCGCGCCGCTGCTCATGGAGATCGCCCTCCTCGTGAAGCCCGGCAAGGCGGACCCCGATCAACTGCGGGCCTTCCAGCGCGCCAGCGAACTGGCTCCGGTGAACTGGAACCGCTTTCTCGAGCTGACTCCCGAGGAGAATCCCAGCAATGCCCGCGCCATCGCCCTGTTCCGCCCGGTCACGGAGGCGGAGGCCGATGCGCCCCCCGCGAAAGGATCCGAGCCGGACAATGATTCCGGGAACGCTTCCACGACCGGTCCGGCCGCTTTGCCGCCGGTGAATGAGAAGAACCCCGGGCCGGCCATGGTCGCCAACGATTCGCCGCCTGGCCCGGCGACGGAAACCCAACCCGATCCGGAAACCGACAGCGTTCCCGTGTCGGAAATCCAGATCGAGCAGGTGGCCCTCACCTACCTCGCCAACGATCGCGGCAAAGCCCACGCGGTGGGCGGAACCGCGAGTCTGGAGGTGCGGGAACCGACCACCGACGAGGCCAGCCTGTTCGGCCTCTTCATCGAGACCGGCACCGACCAGTCGTTCGAGATGCGGCTGACCTACGACCGCGACGGCCCCACCGTCAGCGGCACCGATCGGGCGGAGAAACTGATTCGCCGCGTCTTTCCCCGCTGGCCGAATCGGCTGTTCGGGGAGTTGACCTTCCGACCGCCCGCCGCGACCGAGGGGGCGCCCGAATCTGTGCAGCTCGGACTGCCCGCGTTGCTGATGTTGCGTTCGGCCTTCTCCGGCGAACCACTCAACGAGGCCTTCGGGCCGGCCAGGGAATACGCGCTCGCCGGCGAACTCGAGTCGGGCGGCAAGGTGGTCCTGCCGGAGGCGACCCGGGTGCCCGAGTTCGTGCGCGCCGCCGTCGCCATGCCGATTCCTCCGCAGGCGGTCTTTCTTCCCGAAACGGGCGAGCGCGGCGAATCGCAGCTGATCGATGCCGCTCTCGCCGGCGACCCCGGCATCCTGTTGCGTCCCCAACTGATCGCCTTCGGCTCGGTCGAGGATCTCCAGCCCCTGGTCTTCGGGGAAACGCCACCGGAGCTTCTCGCCGCCATCGAGGATTTCTCGGCCGTGCAGAACCTGGGCACTTCCATGGAGGTCGGCGCCATCGCCCGCAATGCCGTGGTCCGGGAACGCCTCGCCGCCATCGTCGAGAAATGGCCCGGCCACCTCTCCGCCCGCCTGCTGCTGGCTTACGGCGAGCGGCCGGAAGACATGGGCATGACCCTGGAAGCTTCCCGGGACGCCGTCTACAAGGTCGTGAGACCACTGCAGGAACACCTCGATCAGCAGGTCGATGGCGACTCCGGTGGCCTGGTCGGAAAGCCCGGGGAAATGACCGCCGAAGCCAGTCGCGTTCTCTTCGGCCTGCGATCGAAGGTCGATCCCCAGGCCAAGGACTACCTCGCCGCCGCCGAG
This sequence comes from Verrucomicrobiia bacterium, assembly GCA_030432615.1. Taxonomy (GTDB): domain Bacteria; phylum Verrucomicrobiota; class Verrucomicrobiia; order Verrucomicrobiales; family DEV007; genus JAEUHH01. The sequence goes on along the minus strand of JAUIGT010000109.1, from coordinate 3,931 downwards.
CGGGTTCTCGAGGCCTACGAGACCTACTTTTCGCTCAACAATCGCGACTCGAGCCTGGGACAGCAGCGCCTCCGCGAACTACAGCAGCAGATCGGCGAGATGGTGCAGGAAATGCGGGCCCTCGGCGTGGAAACTCCGCTGCCGGAGGTCGAGTAACGGGGCCTTTCCGGGGCGCGCCCCTCCCGCCGGGCGTGTTCCCCCTTTGCCTTTTCCCGCGGCCGGGGCGTAGGTTCTTCACGGAACTTCCGCCAGCCCGACCAGGCTCCCGGCGGCTTCGAAAAATTCCCGCGAGCCACGGCCTCGCGCACGCTCCTTCTCTTTTTCCACGCAACTCCGCCCATGAACGGCGCCTTCGACGCACTCGATCAGCTGCCGGTGCGGATTGCCATCCCGGACCTCTGGCAGCAGCACGCCATCCGCTCCCTGGGAGCCGGCACCGACGTCATCGTCAACGCCCCCACCGGCGCCGGGAAGACCTACGTCTTCGAAAACCTCGTCACCTCGCGCGGTCTCGGGCTCAGCCGCGGGGAAAAGCAGGCCGTCTTCACCGTGCCGACCCGGGCCCTCGCCAACGACAAGTGGCGGGAGTGGCGCGCGGCCGGTTGGGACGTCGGCATCGCCACCGGGGATCTCGCGGAAAATCTCGACGCCCCCGTGCTCGTCGCCACCCTCGAGACCCAGCGCGAACGCCTCCTCGCCGGCCACGGGCCGCGGATCCTGGTGATCGACGAATACCAGATGATCGGCGACGAACGCCGCGGACTGAATTACGAACTGACCATCGCCCTCGCTCCGGCGGAAACCCAGCTCCTCCTCCTCAGCGGCAGCGTCGCCAATCCCGGTGACGTCGCCGCCTGGTTCGAGCGCCTCGGCCGCCGGGTCGAGGTGGTGGAAACGTCCCACCGCCCCGTGCCGCTCGACGACATCCCCGTCGCCGCGCTTCCCGAACAGGCCCCGCGCCAGGTGAAGGGATTCTGGCCGCGCCTCGCCGCCAGCACCCTGCTCTCCGACGGCGGGCCGCTGCTCATCTTCGCGCCCCAGCGTCGAACCGCCGAGAAGATCGCGAAGAAGATCGCAGACATCCTTCCCGACGATGATCCGCTGGAAATCCCCGACGGCGAACTCCGTCGCATCGCCGGCAAGGACCTGACCCGGATGCTGAGAAAGCGCGTCGCCTGGCACCACAGCGGACTCGGTTTCGCCCAACGCGCCGGCATCATCGAGCCCCTCGCCAAGGCCGGGCAACTCCGCGTCATCGTCGCCACCCTCGGCCTCGCCGCCGGCATCAACTTTTCCGTTCGCTCCGTCTTCGTCGGTGACACCCGCTACCAGGACGGGCCCTTCCAGCGCGAGGTGCGGCCCGACGAACTTCTCCAGATGTTCGGTCGCGCCGGCCGCCGCGGGCTCGACGAGGTCGGCTACGTCATTTCCGGCGACCGCAGCCCCCGGCTCATGGACGCCCGGCCGAGGCAGCTGCGCCGCAGCAACGAGATCGACTGGCCGACCCTGCTCCGCGTCATGCACCGAGCCGCCCTCGCCGGTGAATCGACCTTCGATGCCGCTCGGGAGTTCGCCGAGCGGCTCTTTTCCGAGCAGCGCATCCGCATCGGTTTCGCCGGTCCGGGAAAGGCGGAACCGGCCAGGGATTCCGGGGAACCCGGGGAGAAAAAACGGGGCCTTTTCGGCCTCGGCCCCACCCGGGCCGAATTTCTCAACTCGCAGGGAACCTGGGAAAGCGAATCCCCCGGTGCCCGTGTCGAGATTCCTCTCGACGACGCCTGGATCGCGGAGACGGAAGGCTCCCGCGCCCGGCCCGCGCTCGCCAGCGCCCGGTTGGTCGGCGATCTCCTGCCGCGTGGCTGTCGGCTCTGCCGGCTCGATCGACTGCTCGCTGGGAGCGGGGAGAATGGCGGAAAGGCGTCCGGTCGGCGCTACGGCGGCGAACTGGCCGTGGCCACCCGGGAGCGGGACGACCCGGCCGCGGAGGAATGCGGGAACGAAACCGGGGCCGCCGAACCGCATTACCGGCTCACCCGTCAGGGCCGCGCCATGACCGGGCTTTCCCGGGCGAAGAGCCGCCTCACCCTCGAGGAGATCGAGGTGCTGCTGCCCGACCTGCTTACCCCGCATCTCGACGGCGGCGTGATCCGGAGCTTTCTCGTCCGCGGCAACACCGTCGCCGCCCTGGTGGATTTCGCGCCGCTCGTGGCGCCCGCCGTCACCGACCACAGCGGCAAGGCCCTCGTCGAACCGAACCGGCGCACGGTCGCCATCGAGAGCGAGACCCATTTCACCGACTCCGACACCGGGGAAATCCGCGGGGCCGCCGCCGGGTCAGCCGCCCGGGCCTGGCGCGAACTGGGGCTCATCGACGAGCGCGGGCACCCTACCGATCGCGGGATCATTTTCAGCTTCTTCCAACATGGCGAGGGACTCGCCGTCGCCGCCGCCCTTGAGGATCCGCATTATCCCGTCGACGAACTCGTGCTCCACCTCGCCAACCTGCGGGCCAGTCACCGCTTCGAGAATGGCGATGCCGCTCTCGCCGGAGCCGCCAGCGTCCGGGAAGGCGGCAGCGAACGGCTCGCCATCGTCTGTCGCCAGACCTACGGGCCCGTCGATCACGAGGGCTACCTGCGGCTCGGCCTCCCGCTCGGCTACGGGGAAGGCGCCGCCGAAGCCGTCGAGGCGTGGATTTCCGGCGATAGCCACGCCATTCGCCAGACCGCCGCCGACTTCGAGATCGGTCCCGGCGACATCGAGCGCGCCTACGTCGAGTGGCTCAGCCTGCTGCGCCACCTCCGCGGCGCCCCCGATTTCGAGAACGACCGCTGGCGCGAACTCCGGGCCGCCGCCCGCGCCGAACTCGCCCGGCGGCCCGTCGAGAGCCCGTTGAAAAATCTCCCCGAAATTCCCCCCAGCGTTCTCCAGCGCCGCCCCCAGCACCGGCTCAGCTACCGGCAGATCCAGGCAGGTTGAGGGAACACCGCATTGGATTCCGGAGGGGAGCGCTCCGTCGTGCCCGACTTGCTTCGGGAAGTGGGCGGCCTCCCCGCGGACCCCGATTCTCCCCGGAAACCCCGATTGCGAGGTCATTCAGCGCCCGATCTGAGCCCATCCGCGAAAGCGCTGCGCCATCCGGGTTTCATCCGTGATCGAAACTTCCCTTCACGGATGTTCACCGATGAGACACGAATGGCGTCAGGTACCGATCCAATGCGTGTGGATTCTCGAGTTTGGTCAATTGGGTATTTCGTCATTCCCGTTCCTCTGCCATGGTCCCGCCATGAGCGAGCCCACCAGCAGCCGGACCGGCCACGTCGTCGAAGTCGATCACCCCATCGTCCGCATCCGCCTCAGCGTCCTCCGCCAGGCCGGCACCGATTCGCTCCACTTCCGTCAGGCCCTGCACGACATCGCCAAGCTGATGGTTCACGAGATCACCCGCGACCTCGAAACCGAGCCCATCGAGATCGAGACCCCGCTCTGCCCGACGACCGGCTGGCGCCTCAAGCGCCCCCTCACCCTGGTGCCCATCCTTCGCGCCGGCGTCGGTCTCATGAACGGCTTCGCCGAGATCCTCTCCGAAGCGGCGGTCGGCTACATCGGGCTCTATCGGGACGAGGAGACCCTGGAGCCGCAGTGTTACTACTCCAAGTTTCCGCCCAATCTCGCCGACTCCGACGTCATCCTCGTCGATCCCATGCTCGCCACCGGCAACAGCAGTGCCGAGGGCGCCGCCCAGCTCAAGGCCGCCGGCGCCACTCGCATCAAGTTCGCCGCCCTCATCGCCGCGCCCGAAGGCATCGAGACCTTCCATCACCAGCACCCCGACATCCCCATCTACACCGCAAACATCGACGAGGGCCTCAACGAGAACGCTTACATCGTCCCCGGCCTCGGCGACGCCGGCGATCGCTACTTCGGCACC
>JAUIGT010000108.1 GCA_030432615.1 Verrucomicrobiia bacterium | reverse complement strand
CGATGCCCCGGGTGCCCTCGCCGCGACCAACGACCAGTCCGACGCCATCACCGTGTCGTGGAATGCGGTGACCGACGCCGACGACTACCTCGTCTACCGAGGCACCGGAAGCGACTCCGTCAACGCTTCCCTGCTGACGATCACGGCCTCCCTCTCCGTCGCCGACACGTCCGCTGCTTTCGATCAAACCTACGTCTACTGGGTCGCGGCACGGCGCAACACCGACGGCGCGGTATCCGATCCCGCCGGCCCGGCCTCCGGTTTCCGTCCCACTCCCGTGGTGATTCCTCCCCCCGGTGGAGATGGCGGCGGCGATGAAGGAGAGGGCTCGGGAATCGAGACTCCCGGGGACATGGCCGGCCCGCCGTCCGAGACCGAAGCGCCCTACTCCGCCGAACTCGCCGGCCGCTGGTGGGGACTCATCCACGAGGCCGACGCACCCGCCGACGAAGTCTCCCTCGCCGGCTGCGCGGCGGCCCACGTCACCCACCTGAGACGCGCCGGCATCGGAATCGCGACCCTAGTGCTGGACTACGACGGGGCGCGCTACCGCCTCCGCGCCGTGGCCACCGAGAACGGTGAACTGCTCGCCGGATTCACCAAGCGCGACGCCGATCGCAGCGCGATGTCGCTGGCCCTGCAGTTCGTCGAGACCGGCGCCGGCCGCAAGCTGGTCGGGGAACTCTCAGGCGACGGGAAACTTTCGGCGTTGGAACTCTGCCAGCGCAGCCTGGACCCCCGACACGATCCCGCCGCCATCGCAGGCCGCTACACCCTCGTGCTTCCCGCCGATCCGGCGGCCGATTCCTCTCTCCTGCCCGGGGGCGACGGCGCCGCGGTCGGCCTGGTCGCGCGAAACGGCGTGGGTCGCTTCGTGGGCTGGCTCGGTGACGGCACCCCGATCTCCTTCGTCGCCTTCTCCGGCCCCGACGGTGAGCTGATGTTCTTTCGCCACCTTTACGGCGGAGACGCCCGTGGCTGGCTCGGCGGAAAACTGACCTTCCGGGAAATCGCGAACGTTTCCGACGCCGACGGCATCCTGCATTGGGTCAGGAACGCCGACGAGCGCCAGGCCCGCTTCTCCGACGGCTTCGATCTTCAGCAAGCCGCGGTCCTGTCCGCCTACGAGAGTCCCGACCCGCGCGATGGCCGTCCTTTCGTTCTAGACACCTTCCTCGACGAACCCGCCAACGGCCTCCTCTCGCTCGCCGGCGGCGGCCTGATCGACGGACTCGATATGGAATCGATCGACTGGACCCGCCGCAATCGTTTCCGCCACGACGGCGAGACCTTGCTCGTCCTCGGTCGCGCCGTTCCCGGCACCGGTTGCCTCATGGGCGTCTGCATCGACAAGGAAACCCGCACCCGCCTCCCCTTCCGCGGCGTGGCTTTCCAGAAGCAGGAACTCATCACCGGCACTCTTCGCGGACCAGAATCGACCGGCTTCATCTCGGTGGAAGCCAACACGACCGCGTTTCGATGAGGCAACCCTGTTGATTCTCCGACCTAACCCTCCTTGATCGTCTTCCGCAGGCGGCCCGGTGTGATGCCGAAGTGCTTGCGGAAGACGTCGCCGAGGTACTCCTGGTGCTTGAACCCGCAGCGCTGGGCGATGTCGGCGAGGGTGAGGTCGGAGTTCTCGATCAGGCCTTTCGCCCGCCGCAGGCGCTGTTCGGTCAGGTATTCCCGGACCGTCTTGCCCATGGCCTCGCGAAAGCGTTGCTGGAACAGGGTGCGGGAAATTCCGGCAGCCCGGGCGACCAGGTCGTTGGTCACCGGTTCGGAGAGATGCTCGCGCAGGAAACGCACCCCGAGGGCGACAGCGGGATCGTCGATGGCCAGGGTGTCGCTGGAGCCGCGAATGACCACGCCGGTCGGCGGCACGAAGACCGGTTGCTTCGGCTCCTTTACCGAGTCGGTCATGAGCCCGTCGAGCAGGCGGGCGGCCTCGTAGCCGACCCGGAAATGGCCGGCGCGAATGCTGGTCAACGGCGGCGAACTGATGTCGCAGAGGGTGACATCGTTGTCGACGCCGACGACCGCGACCTGCTCGGGCACGGCGATCCCCTCGGAGCGACAGGCCTCCAACAGGAGCAACCCGCGTTGATCACTGGCCACCATCACGCCGACAGGCTTGGGAAGCTCGCGCAACCAGGCTCGCAACTGCGCGACCGATTTCTCCGAAGCCTCGGCCTCGCCTCGAGGCGTCTCCAGAATTGCCGTGCGCCTTCCGCAGGCCTGGCGAAAGCCCTCGCGCCGCCGCTCGGACCAGTTCTCTCCCTCGATGCCGAAAAAGGCGAAGCTGCGAAAATCCCGATCCCGCAAGTGACGCGCCGCCTCGAACGCGATGCGCTCGTCATCGACATGCACCAGGGGAAAGCCACAGCGGGGCACCTGGCCGAGGACATCGACCACGGGCGCCTCGACGTCCCGCAATGCGCCGACCAGTTCCTCCGAATGCACTCGGGCGATCACCCCGTCGCCATCCCAGCCCCGCAACCAGCCGGGCACCGCTTCCTGCAAACCGCGGGCCGCGTGGAAGAGATGCCAACGATCGATCTCGTGGGCGTAGCGGGCGATGCCACGCAGGATTTCCCGGCCCGAAGCCAGGGAGGTTTCCACGATGAGAGCGACACGTTTTCGATCCGGTGGCATGGCAGAAATCGGAGTGACGGCCCTGCATTTCTCACCGCCCGATTTCTACAAAGTTACGGCCGGATTCTGAGAGCACCAGACTTGTTTCCCTCGCGCGATCCCGGAGAATCGGCCTGCCGCTTTTCCTTCCCCGGGTTCGGTGCCATCCTTCCGCTTTTCCACCCATGACCGATTCCGCCGATCACCGCTTCCGGACCGTCTTCGGCCGCGCCCCCGACGCCCTCGTCCGGGCGCCCGGGCGGATCAACCTGATCGGTGAGCACGTGGACTACCTCGACGGGCTGGTGATGCCGGCGGCGATCGATCGCTCCATCGAGGCGGCCGCCGCCCGGATCGATGCCCCCGAGGTTCGCGTCTGGACGACGCAGGCCGGCGAAGGCGAATCGCCCCACGTCTTCTCCCTGGACGACTTGAACGCGCGCACCGGCAGCGAGTCCTGGCTGAACTACCTCATCGGAGTCCTCGCCGTGTTGCGGGACGCCGGGGTGGAACCTCCCGGTTTCGAAGTCGCCCTCACCGCCGATCTCCCCACCGGAGCCGGCCTCAGCAGCAGCGCCGCCCTGGAGACTGCGACGGCCCTCGTGGTCGAGGCGCTGACCGGCATCGAGCAGGATCGGATCGATCGGGCGCTGCTCTGCCAGAAGGCGGAGCACGAATTCGCCGGGGTGCCTTGCGGCATCATGGATCAACTGGCCGTCGGCGCCAGCCAGGCTGGTCACGCGCTGATGATCGATTGCCGCGACCTGTCGCTGAAGCCGGTGCCGATTCCGCCGGGAATCGCGCTGGTGGTGGCGGACAGCCGGGTCAAGCACGCCCTCGGCGACAGCGAGTATCGCAACCGTCGCGAGGATTGCGAAAAGGCCGCGGAGATCCTGGGCATTCGCGCATTGCGCGACGCCACGCTCGAGCAGGTCACCGCGGCCCGAGAGCAACTCGGCGACCGGCTTTTCCGTCGCGCGCGTCACGCGGTGACGGAGATCGAGCGGGTGCGGAATTTCGCCCGCGCCCTGGAAAGCGGCGACCTCGCCGCCATCGGCCGGATCATGCGCGCGGGGCATGACTCCATCCGCGACGACTTCGAGGTCAGTTGCGCGGAACTCGACGCCTTGGTCGAGGCCGCCTACGAGTTTGGTCCCGAGCAAGGTCTCATCGGTTCGCGCATGACCGGCGGTGGTTTCGGTGGCTCCACCGTCAGCTTGGTTCGGGAAGATGCCACGGAAGCGTTCGTCGAGCACCTCGGCAGCGCCTACCGGAAACGATTCGGTCGTCCGGCCTCGATCTTCATCACCCACGCCGCCGACGGCGCCCGCATTCTCGGCTGAATCGCCCTTCCCGAAAAAAAATCGTGTTCAAGCCCGCCGCTTCCCGGTTAAAAGCCCCCTTTCCCGGTTTGTTTCCCCCACCGCTCCCATGACCCTCCTCACCTTTCTCTTCTTCACCGCCCTCGTCGGATTCCTGACCTGGACCCTCACCCGAAAGGACGACCACGGCACCTCGACCGGGTATTTCCTCGCGGGCCGGACCCTCACCGGCGGATTCATCGCGGGCTCGCTGCTGCTGACCAATCTCTCGACCGAGCAGATGGTCGGGCTCAACGGGGCCGCGTTCACCGACGGGGTCGCGGTGATGGCCTGGGAAGTCATCGCCGGAGCCTCGCTGGTGATCATGGCGCTGTATTTCCTGCCCAAGTACCTGCGCAGCGGCATCGCCACCATTCCCCAGTTCCTGGAGGAGCGTTTCAACGGGCTGACCCGCTCGATCACCAGTTTCATCTTCATCCTCGCCTACGCCGGAATCCTTCTACCCATCATCCTCTACACCGGCGCCACCGGCCTGATGGGCATCCTCGATCTCAAGGAAATCACCGGGATCGAGAACGAGACCACCCTGCTCTGGATCACGGTCTGGTTCATCGGCATCGTGGGTTCGATCTACGCCATTTTCGGCGGCCTGCGCACGGTAGCCGTATCCGACACCATCAACGGGTTCGGCCTGTTGGTGGGCGGGATCCTCATCACCATCTTCGCGCTCGGCGCCGTCAGCGACGACGGGGTCTTCGCCGCGCTGGGCGAGTTGAAGGAAGCCCACCCGGAGAAGTTCAACTCGCTCGGCGGGAACGAATCCTCGGTGCCCTGGCACACGCTGTTCACGGGCGTGCTGCTGTTGAACCTGTTCTACTGGACCACCAACCAGCAGATCATCCAGCGGACCTTCGGCGCCAGCACGCTGAAGGAAGGCCAGAAGGGTGTGCTCATCGCCGGCGTCTTCAAGGTGCTGGCGCCGATCATCCTGGTCCTGCCCGGCATCATCGCCTTTCACCTCTACGCCGATCGCGAGGGCTTCAAGCCCGATCACGCCTACGGCACCCTGGTCAGCGACGTCCTGCCCCCGGGACTGGCCGGTTTCTTCGCGGCGGTGATGGTCGGCGCCATCCTCAGTTCGTTCAACTCCGCGCTGAACTCCACCGCCACGCTCTTTTCGCTGGGTGTCTACCAGCACATGATCAAGCACGACGCCGTCGATGAACGGAAGGTCATCAACAACGGCAAGCTGGTGGGCGCCATCGTCGCGGTGCTGGCGATGACCACCGCGCCGCTGCTGGCCGGACAGGAAAGCATTTTCGGCTACCTCCAGAAAATGAACGGGCTCTACTTCATCCCGATCTTCTCGGTGGTGCTGGCGGGCCTGTTGTTCCGTCGTGCCGGCGCCCGGCACGCCAACATCGCGCTCATCTCCGGCTGCGTGATCCTCCTCGCCGGCTATTTCCTTCCCGGCGCCAAGGACCTCGCGGAGAAGGTTCACGGTTTCCACTTCCTCGGTATCGTTTTCGGCGCGCTCATGATCTACCAGTACGTCATGAGCAAGGTCGCCCCTCTTCCGGAACCCTGGGAACACAAGCACTCGGGCGACGTCGACCTGACCCCATGGAAATGGGCGAAACCTGTCGGCATCGGGATCGTGGTGTTCGTGCTCGTGCTCTATTTTTCCCTCGCCGATTTTTCGGCACTGAAGGGATGAGCGAGCGTGAGTGCGAACACCCATTCCTGGGGCGAGAGGCGGCGGCTCCGATTGTTCCTTCACGGACCGGGTGAGGACTGATAGGGTGCCGGCATGATGCAGACTCTGTTTCGACTCGCCCTGATCGCCCTCGTTTTCCTGGCCATGCAGTCCGTCCAGGCGAACGCCGAGGATACGGAGAAAAAGGACGCCCAGTTCGTTCTCCGGGTGGAACTCTACGACCTGCCCGCCGACGAGGCCCTTCGCATCCAGCAGGAAGTCTCCATCCAGCCGAACCAGCTGGAGGCGCGGAACGCCGTTCTCGAGATGGTGAAAGCCGGCCAGGCACGCTTCGTGAACTCCACTCCCCTGGTCTGTCGCCACGGCGTCCGCGGCAAGATCGAAGACACCGAGGAGGTACCGATCATCGAGGATTTCACTTGGAACGAGGAGGCGAAGCAACTGGTTCCCAAGTTCGGCGTCCGCGCGGTCGGGACCATTTTCGAGGTCGATCCCCTGCTGATGGAGGACGGGAAGACCATCAATATCAATTTCGCGCTCGAGCATCACACCGGTCAGCCGGAGACCAAGTCGCTGATGGTGCCGATGGGCGATGGCGAGAAATCGCGTGAACTCAGCGTGACGCGATTCCATTTCAAGAAGGTCGTCACCCGGCTCTACCTCGAGCGGGGCGCCGTCGCCCTGATCGGCGCCTTCGAGGTCACCGGCCCCCAGGAGGATCACGACGGCCCCACCATCGAGAATCCGAAGCGCCTCGCCTTTCTCTGCGCCGACGTGCAGGAGTTCAAGGGTGGACAGGAACCATGAAGGAACGGTCGCTTGCCGCTCTCCTCCCGCGATTGCCCACTGGACAGTGGGGGCCTTTTCCGGGCAGGTTGGGCACCATGCCCCGACTCCCTTTCGTCGCCATCCTGGCCCTGCTCGCGTTTTCCCTTTTTGCGCGAGCCGAGGAGGACAACGCACCGCCCGCTCCCGACAGCCAGGAAGCTCTCGAGCCCGAGGCCGCGCTGGCCTCGATGCGGGTTCCCGAGGGCTTCCGGGTCGAGCTGGTGGCCGCGGAACCCCTGGTGATGGATCCGGTCGCTTTCGACTGGGGTCCGGACGGGCGGCTCTGGGTCGCGGAGATGCGCGACTACCCCAACGGACTCACCTGGAACGGCCCGGGGGATCCGCTCGACGAGCCCGGAGGTCGCATCAAGGTGCTCACCGATACCGACGGCGACGGTCGCTACGACGAGGCCGAGGTCTTTCTCGACGGCATCGGCTATCCCACCGCCGTGAAGGTCTGGGATCGGGGCATCCTGGTCACCGCGGCGCCGGAGATCTTCTACGCCGAGGACACCGACGGCGACGGCAGGGCGGACCTGCGGGAAACCTGGTACGAGGGGTTCGCGCGATCGAACCAGCAGCACCGCGTCAACGGCCTCGCGTGGGGACTCGACAACTGGCTCCATGTGGCCAACGGCGATGGCGGCGGCCTGATTCTCTCGGAGAAAACCCGGGACGCCGTCGATATCCGCGGGCTCGACCTGAAGATCGATCCCTTCACCAGGGAATTGCAGCCACTGCTCGGCCGCACCCAGTGCGGCCGCTACCGCGACGACTGGGGCAACTGGTTCGGCTGCAACAACAGCAACCCGCTCTGGCACTACCCCCTGCCTTGGGAAAGGATCCGGCGAAATCCCGATCTCGTCGCTCCCCGCGCCTACGTCGATGTCCCGCGCGAACCCGGAGCGTCCCCGGTTTTCCCCGCGAGCGAGACGGTGGTGCGCTTCAACCAACCCGACCGCGCCAACCGGTTCACCTCCGCCTGCGGTCCGAACATCTACCGCGACAGCGTTCTCGGCACGGCGCTCTCCGGCAACGCCTTCATCTGCGAGCCGGTGCACAACCTGGTCAGCCGCCAGGTACTGGAAGCAAAGGGCGCCACCTTCACCTCGGATCGTGCCCCGGAAGAACAGGCCTCCGAGTTCTTCGCCTCCACCGATTCCTGGTCGCGCCCGGTCTCGGTGAAGACCGGTCCCGATGGCGCGCTCTGGATCGCCGACATGTATCGACTCGTCATCGAGCATCCCGAGTGGATACCCCAGGACTGGCAGAAAAAGCTCGATCTTCGCGCGGGCCACGACTGCGGCCGCATCTACCGCGTGGTGCCGTCGTCAGGCGAACCGCTGACGATTCCGAAGCTCGACCAACTGGACGACGAGGCACTCGCGCTTCGGCTCGAGAGCACCAACGGAACGGTCCGAGATCTCGTTCACCAGATGCTGCTCTGGCGCGAAGCCCGCGATGCCGCTCCGACCCTCCGCGAACTGGCACAGATGGGAACGCGCCCCACCGCACGCCTGCACGCTCTCTGCGTCCTCGACGGGCTCGGCGAACTCGATGCCGACACCGTCCACGTGGCGCTCACCGACGAGCATCCCGGCGTGGTTCGCCACGCGATTCGCCTGTCGCCGCCCTTCGTCGAAACCGAGGAACTCATCGATTTCGCGACGCCACATCTCGACGATGCCTTTGTCGCCCTCGAACTGGCCGGCATCCTCGCGGAGAAGGAGGGCGAGACCGCCGCCCGGCTGCTCGCGGCCCTGCTCCTCCGCTACCGCGACGACCCCCACGTCACCGCCGTCGCCCTCAGCTCGGTGCACTCCGGAAACCTCGACGCGGTGCTCGACTCCCTGCTCCTCGCCTACACCGACGACGCGGCCTTCCGCACCCGGCTGGGTCACTTCGATCCCGACCTGCTGGCGCCACCGGATTCCCTGGTTCAGACCCTGGCGAGGTTCGCGGTGAAGTGGAAGAACGAACCGGCCATCGGGCACCTCGTGCGAACCCTGGTGGCCACCTCCCGCTACGAGGAAGGCGAGGAAATCGTTCCCGCCGCCTCCTGGCAGGTCGCCGCCCTGACCGGCCTGCTCGGAAACATCGGCTCGCTCGACGCCGTCACCCGCGACGAGAACGAAGCCCACACGCTCCGCAATCTCGCCGCCGGAGCCCGAAGCGCCGTTTCCGCCGAAGGCCTGCCGGTGCATCAACGCGTGGCGGCGGTGCGCCTGCTCGGTTGCGGTCCCGTCTTCAATGGCGCTCCCGATCTCGACCTGTCGGTTCGCCAGCTGTCGCCGAAAACTCCCCCCGCCGTGCGCGAGGCGATCTTCGAAACGCTCGAACGCGCCCGTCCCGAGGGAACCGACGCCGCCCTCGTCACCAAGTGGGCTTCGCTGCCGCCGGGCGATCGCGCCACGGTGTTGAATCTCCTGCTCAGTCGTGGCAACTGGACGGAAACGTTGCTGTCCGCGATCGAGGCCGGCGACCTGCCCGCCAACCAGGTCGATGCCGCCAGTCGGCGGCGGCTCCTGGAATCCGGAAACGAGGCGATCCGGAAAAAGGCGGAGCCCCTGTTTGCCGCGACCAGCAACACGTCACGCGCGGAAGTGATCGCCGCCTGGTCCGATGTCGCCGACCTGGAAGCCGACCCGGTTTCCGGAAAAGCCGTCTTCGGCCAGAACTGCGCCGTCTGTCACGTGGCCGAAGGGCTCGGGAATGCGGTCGGTCCCGATCTCTCCGCGCTGACGGATCGCTCCATCGAATCGATGCTGGTCGCCATTCTCGATCCGAATCGCGCGGTGGAGGACAAATACGTCACCTACGCGATCACCACCACCGGCGGCGACTCGCTGGTCGGACTCATTGCCGACGAGAACGCCAATGGGTTCACCCTCCGCCAAGTCGACGGCAGCGAAAAGACGCTCCTGCGTTCGGAGATCGAGTCGATGCGGTCCGCCGGGCTTTCGCTGATGCCCGACGGACTGGAGAACACCCTGTCCAAGCAGCAGGTCGCCGACCTCATCGCCTACGTGGGAACGCTCGGCGCCGAACCCGAGCCTCCCGTCGACATGGCCGCCCGCGTGCGGCCGGGACGCGAGGGCATCATCGAGTTGCGCGCCTCCAGGTGCCGGCTCGACGGGGAACGCATCGAATACATGCCCGACTTCGACGCCCTCGGCTGGTGGACCTCGGAAAAGGATCGCGCCCAGTGGACCGTCGTTCTCGACCGCCCCGGAACCTACCGGGTCGAATTGGAATACTCGGTCGATCCCAAGTCGGCCGGCAACCAGTGGAAGCTGATGGTGAACGGGAGGAAAGCCCTCGGCGGCAAGGTCGAGAGCACGGGCAGTTGGGAGACCTTCGCCACCCAGTCCCTGGGGGAAGTGTCCCTTCCCGCCGCCGACAACAAGGTCGTGCTCCAGTCCGAAGGACCGGTGGAAAAAGCGCTCCTCGACCTGCGGGCGATCCGGTTCGTGCCCGTGGAGGAGTAGGAAACACCGGAAGTGCGGGCGTCTCGCCCGCATCACAGCATCTCGGGCATGCGCAGCGGGCGAGACACCCGCACTCCCGGTATTTGGCTCAGCGCCCTCTCAGCATGGCGAGAAAGCGCTCCCGGAATGCGGGATCGGATCGGCGAAACGTTTCCCATTTCACCGGCGCGTCCGGATCGCTTTCCTCGATCCGAATTCCCCACAACGGCACCATCGAGTCCGGCAGCATCGCGTAGCGAGGATCTCCGATCACGTCCGGTTGCTCCGGATGCCGCACGAGGTAACCTTCGGAGAATCGCTCGAACCGCGCCAGGTCCCGGGCCAATCGGCTGTTCGGCGGCAGTTCCGCAACCAGGCCGGCGAAGTCCAAGGCGGGCAGAGAATCGCCCTCGTAGATTCTCGCTCCCGCAATCGGCCCCACCCGGATGGCATCGATGAAAAACCGATCTCCGTGTTCATAGATCGATCGCCACAGCAGGAGATTCCCGAGCGTCGGTTTCACCGTCAGGCTTTCGGCCGCCGCCGCGTGCCCGCGTTTCGCCAGCAGGGCATCGCGCGCCGATTCGACCCGTGATTTCTGCCAGCCGGCAAAGGCGAAGAACGTCGCCACGTAGACCATCGCCATCCGTGGAGCGGTCCGCGGGTCGCGCCGGAAGAAGATCACCGCCAGGATTGCCACCAGGCCCAGGGTGAACAGTGGATCCACCACCGCCACCAGGTTCCAGGCGACCCGGTCGGCCGTGAACGGCCAGAAAAGGTGCGTGCCGTAGCTGGTGCAGGCATCGAGCAATCCCGCCGTCGCCGCGCCGATCGACGCCCAACACCACAGCATCCGAAACTCCGGACGTCGTTCCCGTTTTCGAAAGAAGAGGAACCTCAGCAATGCCGCCACCAACAGGCCCGCGATCGGAGCAAAGACCAGCGCGTGAGTGAAGTGCCGATGATACTGCAAGGTCAGCAGCGGATCGTGCTCGGAACGGATCAACACATCGAGATCCGGCACCAGGGCACCCGCGGCCCCGGCGAGGATCGCGGTCCGGACCGCGTCGCGTTTTCTCGCGATCAGCGAAGCGGCAACGGCGCCGAACGTGGCATGGGTGAGCGGATCCATCGATTCGTCCACTGGTAGATCGGCGATACCGACAAGAAACGCCAGCCCCGGTTTCGCGGGCCTTTTTCTACAAACTTCCGGCTGAAAACACTGCGGAACGCCATTGCCGCAGACGGATGCATTGGGCAGAATGTCGACTTTCCTCTTTCTCCGCTCCATGACGCTTTTCCGCTGCCTCTTCGCCCTCGCCGCCGCCATCACCGTCGGCACCCTCGAATCGCTCGTCGCCGCGCCGCCGAACATCGTCGTCTTTCTCTCCGACGATCACACGTTGCGAGACTCCTCGGTCTACGGTTCGCCCGATATCGAGACGCCGAACATGGCGCGCCTGGCCAAGGCCGGCATGACCTTCGACCAGGCCTACGTGGCCTCGCCCTCCTGCGCGCCGAGCCGGGCCGCGTTGCTCACCGGCCTCTACCCGGCCAACAACGGCGCGGAACCGAATCACTCGCGCCCCCGGGCCGACATCCGCAAGCTGCCCTCCTACCTCCAGGAGCTGGGCTACGAGGTCGTCTCCTTCGGCAAGGTCGGTCACTACGCCCAGACGCCGGAGTACGGTTTCGATGTCGCCCGACACTGGCGCTACCACGAGGACATCGCGATTCCCAAGGCCCTCGAATGGCTGCGCCAGCGGGAGAGCGACCGACCGCTCTGCCTCTTCGTCGGGTCGAACTGGCCCCACGTGCCGTGGCCCGAGGATCCCGAGGGAATCGATCCCGAGGCCCAGCAGGTTCCGCCGAACCACGTCGATACCCCGGTGACCCGGGAATGGCGGGCCCGCTACGTGGGGGCGATTCGGAAGATGGATACCGAGCTCGGCCAGGTCTACGACCTCGCCCGGGAGAAACTCGGCGACGACGTCGTCTTCCTCCACACCAGCGACCACGGCGCCCAGTGGCCCTTCGGGAAATGGAACCTCTACGACGACGGCATCCGGACCCCGCTCATCGTCAGCTGGCCCGGACAGGTGAAGGCGGGCACGCGCAGCGACGCCATGGTGTCGTGGATCGACATCCTTCCGACCCTCGTCGAGATCGCCGGCGGCGAATCGCCGAAAGACATCGACGGGCGTTCCTTCGTGCCGGTGCTGCGTCGGGAGACCGAGGCGCACAGGGATGTCATCCTCACCACCCACAGCGGCGACGGCAGCTTCAACGTTTTCCCCATCCGTTCCGCCCGCACTCCCGATGGCTGGAAATACGTTCGCAATCTCCGCCCCGACCTGCGCTTCACCAGCCACGTGACGAAGAACACCGGGGACAGCGGCTACTGGGACAGCTGGGTGAAGAAGGCGGTCACCGATCCCGAGACCCGTCGCCAGGTCCGCGCCTACCAGCAGCGACCGCCGGAGGAATTCTACCAGGTCACCGAGGATCCCTGGGAACAGAACAACCTGATCGACGATCCCTCCCACGCGGATCGCATCGCCCAGCTGCGGCAGCGGGTCGATGACTGGATGGCGGAAACCGAGGATCCGCGGGAGATCTACGGCACGCCCACGAAGCTGGCGGGACCGGAAAAGCCGAACCTCGTCACCGTCTTCATCGATGACATGGGCTGGTCGGACGTCTCCAGCTTCGGCGGCGACGTGGTCGAAACCGAGCACATCGACCGGCTGGCGGCGGAAGGCATCAGGTTCACCCAGTTCTACGTCAATTCCCCCATCTGCTCGCCGTCCCGCACCGCCCTGACCACGGGTCAGTATCCCCAGCGCTGGCGGATCACCTCCTACCTCAACAACCGGAAGAGCAACCAGGAGCGCGGCATGGCCCAGTGGCTCGATCCGAGCGCCCCGGTGCTGGCGCGCGAACTGAAGAAGCAGGGCTACGCGACCGGTCACTTCGGCAAGTGGCACATGGGGGGCCAGCGCGACGTGGCCGACGCCCCCTACATCACCGAATACGGCTTCGACCGCAGCCTGACCAATTTCGAGGGCATGGGCGCCAAGCTCCTGCCGCTGACGCTCACTCCCGAATCGAAGAAGCCCGGCCGCATCTGGGAGAAGGCGGTCAATCTCGGCAAACCCGTCACCTGGATGCAGCGCTCCGAGATCACCGCCGGGTTCGTGGACGCCGCGCTCGACTTCATCGACGAGGCCGGCGCCAAGGACCAGCCCTTCTTCATCAATGTTTGGCCGGACGATGTCCACTCGCCCTTCTTTCCTCCCCTCGCCCGCTGGGGAGACGACAAGCGGGCCCTCTACCACGGCGTGCTCGACACCATGGACGAGCAACTCGGTCTCCTCTTCGACCGCATTCGCAACGATGAGACACTCCGCGACAACACCCTCGTGGTCTTCTGCTCGGACAACGGCCCCGAGCCCGGCGCCGGCACCAGCGATCCTCTCCGCGGCGCCAAGACCTGGCTCTACGAGGGCGGCATTCGTTCCCCGCTCATCGTCTGGGGTCCGGGCCTGCTGGCAGAAGGCAGCGCCGGCACCACCAACACCGAATCGGTCTTCAGCGCCATCGACCTCAACCGCTCCTACTACACCCTCACCGACACGCCCCTGCCGGAGGGCCACGTGCTCGATGGCGAGGACGTCAGCGCCACCCTGCTCGGAAACTCGAAGGAAAGCCGCCGGGCACCGATCTTCTTTCGACGTCCTCCCGACCGGCCCGGCGACGATCCGAAGTGGGGCCTGGGCGACAACCCCGACTTGGCCGTGCGCGACGGGAAGTGGAAGTTCCTCGTCAACTACGACGGCAGCGACGCCCAACTCTACGATCTCGAGACCGATGCCGCCGAGTCGAAGAACCGCGTGAGCGAGTTTCCCGAAGTGGCCGCGCGATTGCGGAAAGCGGTCTTCGACTGGAACGCCACCGTGCCCCCCGACGCCGGCGATCCGGACTATGAAAAGAAGACGCAGGCCGGGAACGGCACGGCGGCACCGCTCCCGCCGGGCAAATTCGTCAACCCCATCGGCGAGGGGGCCGATCCCTGGGTGATCCGCGATCCCAACGCCGACCGCTACCTCTGGTGTTTCTCCGAGGGCAACCGAGGCATCGCCATCCACACCAGCAACCAGCTTACTTCCCTGGGCGAAAAGCACGTCACCTGGACAGCCCCGGACGAAGGACCTGTCTCGCAGCAGGTCTGGGCTCCGGAGTTGCATTTTCTCGACGGAAAATGGCACGTCTACTTCGCCGCGTCCGACGGGAGGAACGAGAACCATCTCGCCTACGTGCTCGTCTCGGAAGGGGCCGATCCGCTCGGCGACTACACCCTTCATGGCCCGCTGGAAACCGGAGACGAAGCCGGCAAGCCGATCTGGGCCATCGACATGACCGTCCTCGAGCACGGAGGAAAACGCTACGCCCTCTGGTCCGGCTGGGACGAACCCGGGAGCGACCGGCAATTCCTCTACGCCGCCGCCATGAAGTCGCCCACCGAGCTGGACGGACCGCGCGTCCGGATCTGCGCGAACGACGACTACCCGTGGGAATTCACCGAGAACGCCGGAAAGGGACGTGGGCTGAACGAGGCGCCGCAGGTCCTGAAGACCGAGCG
>JAUIGT010000691.1 GCA_030432615.1 Verrucomicrobiia bacterium | reverse complement strand
CCCGACACTGACAAGCAGCCGGGAAGCGAATCGTCCCTCCTCCTGGTTTTCCTCAAGGTGACCACCACGAAGCCGGCCGTCTATGAAGATCACTACTGAGCACTCCGCCGGACGAAAACGCTCGTGTCCTTCCGCCCGCCTTCTAGGGATGGCGTTGATCATGGCTGGTTGCTCCGATCCGGCGCCCACCGTTTCCTACGACGACCTGGTGATTCGCCCAAAACTGTCCGCAGAGGTTCCCCGGGCTGACCCGGAGACCGGATTGATCACCGAGTCCTTTCCGCTACCGCTCTGGAAAGCGATCCGGAAGCTGAAACAGTTCGAGGAACCTTCCGAGGCGAACCCCTTGGCCGATCCTTTCGCGGCTCCCGATACATCCCCGTACGATGACGGGCTCCCCTTCCAGAAAAATCTGGAGACCCTCGGAATTCCCTTCCCCGAAGGAACATCGGCGAGCTACGACGCGGAGCAACGAGAACTGACCGTCGTTCAGACACCCGAGAACATGGGAATCATCCGCGAGGTGATGAAAGCCGAGGATCCGAGGGAGGTCATGATCTCCCTTCGCTTCGAATTCTACGAAGTCCCGGCCCTCCTCGCCCTGCGGCTCGAGCAGAATGCCTGCGAACACTCCGAGCATACCCCCGAATGGAACGCCCTCCGGGAAACCCTGAAGTCGGGAGACAGCCGTCTCATCAGTGTCGCCCTGCTGCAGGGGCGCAGTGGGCAGCGCACCCGCTATCAGGAAGGTGACCAGATCGTCTACTTCGCGGGTTACGAGCGCGACAAGGAGTCACCGCAATCCCCACCCCGCCCTCTCTACGAATGGCGAAACATCGGCACGGAAATCGAGGTCGAGCCGATCGCCGGTCGCCGTGAAGACATCATCGACCTCAACTTTCGCCTCGTCTACCACACCGCTCCGGCCGAATCGGTTCTCGAAGCGATGCCAGCCCCGGATTTCCGAGTTCCCGGTGCCGGTTCCCGTCCTTCGCTTCCCGTGTTTCACGAAAAGAGCCTCACCACTCAGTTGGGGCTTTACAGCGGCGACATCCGCCTGCTCACGTCGTGGACCCCGACCGGGAAAGCGGAATACGCTGAAAAAGACGTGCGCCATCTCGTCTTCCTCCAAGCGGCCCTGCAATCGTCCTCCCCCTGACACGCCCGCTCTTGCGGACGCCTCCCGGCGCTCTAGGTTGGAGCGATGTCACTCGCTCCTTCCGACCCGGACCTTCCGGTCATTCCCGAGATCTCCATCGGCCCCCATTCGCTGGGCGGCGCCGAGCCGATTTTCTTCCTCGGTCCCTGCGTGATCGAATCGGAGACCTTCGTTCGCGACACGGCCCGAAAGATCAAGGACATCGCCGATGAGGTCGGGGCTCGCTTCGTGTTCAAGGCCAGCTACGACAAGGCCAACCGCAGTTCGGCGAAATCCTTTCGCGGCATGTCCTGCCGGGAAGGCTGCGAACTCCTCGCCGACATCGGGCGCGAACTGGGCGTGCCGGTGACCACCGACATCCATTCACCAGAGGAAGCGTCCATCGCCGGAGAATTCATCGACGTTCTCCAGATTCCGGCCTTTCTCTGCCGCCAGACCGACCTCATCCAGGCCGCCGCGGAGACCGATCGGGTGATCAACGTGAAAAAAGGCCAATTTTTGGCTCCGTGGGACGTTACCAATATTGCCGAGAAGCTGAAAGCTTTCGGAAACTTGAATTTCTTTTTTACTGAAAGAGGCGTGAGCTTCGGATATAATAACTTGGTGGCCGACATGCGGTCGCTCTACTGGATGCGGGAACTCGGATATCGCGTGGTATTCGACGCGACGCACTCGGTGCAGCGTCCCGGCGGACTCGGGGACAGCAGCGGAGGTGACGGCAAACTCGCCCCGGTCCTGGCCCGGGCGGCAATGGCCACCGGATGCGACGGAATTTTCATGGAAACTCACCCGAATCCCGCCGAGGCCCTCAGCGACGGTCCCAACCAGGTGCCGCTGGACCGTCTCGGCGCCGTATTGAAGCGCCTCCGGAAGATTCACGCCCTGATTCACGAAGAAATCTGAACGATTTTCGCCCCCAGCCTACCAAGGCAGGCAACCCATCGATGCCGCTGTCCCGCTCCCAGACCTCACTCCTGACTCTCTCGCTTCTCTCGGGGATCGCGTTGACGGGGGTGGTGCGCCTCGTGGCCCAGGACAAGCCCGCCATCGCTCGCCCGGCGACCGAGCCCGCGGAGAGGGTGCCGGGGAACCAGGCGGATCCCGATTCCGACGCTCCCCTCACCCCGGAAGAGGAGGCCGCCGCCGCCGAGGAAGCGGAATCGAATCGGATGGCCGCGCTGGTGCCCATCGGCCGCATTTTCGAAGGGGTGAAGATCCCGAATTACTCCGGCGACAGCCTCGGTTCCGTGGTCAACGCCAATTTCATGCGCCGCGCCGACGACGAGCATCTCGAGATGGAGATGCTGGAGATCGTGGTCTACAATCGGGGCGAGCCCGATTCCCGCATTCTCACCGACCGCGCCATCTACGACATGCAGGAAAAGACCCTGCGCAGCACCACGCCGGCCCGCATCGTGCACCGCCAGTTCGAGATGACCGGCGACCGCATGCTTTTCGATTCCGTCACCCGCGTCGGCCATCTTTCCGGCAATGTGAAAACCCGCATCTACAACACCGACGAGTTGATGAACTCCG
>JAUIGT010000690.1 GCA_030432615.1 Verrucomicrobiia bacterium | reverse complement strand
CGGCGCGGTCGGCGACGGCGTCCACGACGATACCGAGGCCATTCGGCGGGCCTTTGCCGAAAACGAGAACCGGGTGCCGATCGACTACCAGACGGTGTATTTCCCCGCCGGCACCTACCGCATTTCAGGTACCATTCGCTTCAGCCGGTTCATGGTGGTGCGGGGAGCGGGCGCGGATCGCACCGTCATTCGCCTGAAAGACGGGGCGGTCGGATACGATGATCCGACGATTCCGAAACCGGTCTTCGCCGTCGGCTACGACTGGCCCTACCAGGACCGCGACAAGAAACAGCGGGCGGGCAACGTCATCGGAAACTACCTCAGCGACCTCAGCATCGATACCGGTTCGGGCAATCCCGCCGCGCTCGGGCTCGATTTCCACTGCAACAATGTCGGCGGAGTGGAGAACGTGGAGATTCGCTCCGGAGACGGCGCGGGACTGGTCGGGCTGGATTTCAAGCGCGGCTGGCCGGGCCCCTGCCTGATCAAGAACGTCGGCATCACCGGATTCGACCACGGGATCGATGCGGCCTGGCGGGAATACAGTCTCGTCTTCTCCGGCATTCGCCTGCGAGGGCAGCGCATCGCCGCGATCCGCAACCGGGGAAACATCCTTTCGCTGGAGCGGGTGACGAGTGAAAACAGGATGCCGGCCTTGCAGAATGAAGGCGGCGGGCTGGTGGTGATGATCGACTCGCGACTCGTCGGCGGAGCCCCCGACGCCACGGCGATCACCTCGGACAACGCCTCGCTCTACCTGCGTTCGGTCGAGATCGAGGGCTACGGTCGCGGCGTGCACGAAACGGAAACTCCCAAGGACGGCCCGACCGAATCCCGCTACGCATCGGTCGCTTCCCGGATCGACGAACATTTCACCGGCCCTTTCGACCACGCCTGGGACGTCGGCGAACGGGGTTCCCTGAAGCTGGGAATCAAGGCCACGCCCGAAATTCCCCGCCCGCCGGTTTCCGACTGGGTCAACGTCCGGGATTTCGAGGATCGGGTCGTCGAGGGCGACTGGGCACCGGCCATCCAGGCGGCGGTGGATGCGGGAAAACCGCTCGTCTATTTCCCTGCGGGAGCCAATTACGAGATTCGACGGGACGTGATCCTCCGCGGCGCGGTGCGGACCTTCTTCGGCGGCTCACCGAAAACGGGAATCGGCAACGGGACGACCGAAGAGGAGGAGCCCGCCGGAGGACCGGCGCTGGTGATCGGGAACGATCTGCCCGTGTTCCAGTTTCACCTCCTCGGCACCCGCCACGTTCGCCACGCCTCGCCCGCATCGCTGGTGTTCCGCCATTGCGGCACCGGGCACATTTCGGCCGAAGCCGGCTGCGGGGACCTGTTCATCGAGGACGCCGGCGGCAAGTGGCGGTTCAACGAGCACCAGCGGGTCTGGGGGCGGCAACTGAACCCTGAGACCAAGGGAATCCCGGAAATCGTCAATCGCGGCGGTCAGCTCTGGGTGCTGGGCCTGAAAACCGAGTATCTCAGCACCAAGATCGAAAACCGCGACGGCGCCCGGACGGAAATTCTCGGCGGCCTGATGTATCCCGTCCATCCCGTCGAGGACGAGGACCTGCCGATGTTCCTCAACGAGGACAGCGACCTCTCCCTCGTGCACGCCGTCAGCGCCTACGGCAGGAATCACCGGATCTACTGCCGCGACATCCGCGGCGGCGAGGTGCGGGACTTCACCGAATGGCGCTGGGTGAACGGCCGACCGATCACCAATCTCTACCGCTCCAGCCGCTGAACGCGGCCCCTCGGCGAACGCCGAAGCTCCTCAGCCGGTCGCTCTGGTCGAGGCCCGAGCCGCTCAATCCTCTTCCGTGGCGCCGGCCTTGGCCCGGGTCTCCTTGCCACTGCCGTTGCTGGAGTCCTCGTCTTCGTCCTTCATCGCCAGTTGCCTGGGCGCTTCTGCCCCGCCGGTGGAGAAGAACTTACGAAAGATGCGGCGAGGCAGACTTTTTCCCCGCTCTTCCTCGACCAGTTCGGCGTGAGCGGCATCCTTGGCGCTTTCCCAGGCCTGGGCGAATCCGGGAGCCTTGACCACCATCATCTTCTCGGCACGGGCATACAGTTCCAGTTCCCGCTCCAGGGCATGGGAGGATTCGTTGAGATTGCTGCCCCCGATCTTCATGCGGAGGTTCTCGTTTTCCTGCTTCAGCTGGCCCATGTCCTTCTTCATCGCGGCAATGGTCTCGCCCTCGATCTCGAGCTTCTCGGAGAGGTGCTTCTGGAAACGCCGAAGCTCCTTCCTGGTCTTCATGTGGCTCGTCCAGGCCATGACGAGAAAGATCGAACCCACCAACAGGCCGCCGACGAACGCGAAGAACGCGGGGTGGGTGAAAAAGTCTTTTAGAGTTTCCATAATCGAACTATACGCTGCCGCGCCGAAAACGCCAAATGGAGCTGCGGAAAAAGGGGTTGATGGAAAGCCCCGACGTTCTTACTTTCCCCTCCCTCCGGCCCCGGGCTCGATCCCGGCCGGAATGCCTGCTCTCCAGGCCGCAGAAAACCTCGTCATATTCCCATTTTTCACTCCCTTCCATGAGCCTGAACCACTTTCTCCGTGGCAAGTCCTTCGTGCTGATCGTCATGGTCGCGCTGTTCCTCGGCCTTTTTGCGGACCTTTTCCTGCATCTCGGACTGCGCCACATGCAGGTCGCGCAGCTTTTGCTGGTACTCCGCCTCGACC
>JAUIGT010000689.1 GCA_030432615.1 Verrucomicrobiia bacterium | reverse complement strand
TTCCCGACGCACCTTTCTACGCGGAGCCGGCGGCGCCATGTTGTCGCTTCCGGGCTTCGAAAGCCTTGCCACCGTCGCGGGCGCGGCGGCCGGCGCTTCGAAACCGGCCCAGCGGCTGGCGATTTTCTATGTCCCGATCGGGGTGGTACGGCGGGCGTTCTTTCCGGGCGAATCCGACGCCGCGATTCCCAAGTTCACCAGCAACCAGGAAGAAATTCCGACCGGGGCGAACTACCGGCCCGGTATTCATCCCCTCGAATTCACCCCGACCCTCGAGCCGCTGAAGCCGATCCGGGACAAGGTCACCTTCCTCACCGGGATGGATCGCACCTACCAGCACGGCACCGACGTGCACGCCCAGTGCGGTTCCTGTTTTCTCAGCAGCGCACCGCCGAACACGATCACGACCTCGGCCTATCCGCTCGACCGGACCTTCGATCACATCGTGGCCGACGAGATCGGTGGCACCACGCCGTTCCGGACCCTGGAGATCAGCTGCAACAGCCACAAGGACAACCTGGAGTCGATCTACTTCGACAATCTCTCCTGGTATGGCACGGGCCACGTCGCTCCCTCGATCCGTGATCCGCGCAAGCTCTACCGCCGCCTCTTCGGGACGAAGGAGATTCGCGCCTACCGCAACATCACCGACCTGGTGCTGGAGGACGCCCATTCGCTCCAGCGCGAACTCGGGAGCGCCGATCGCGAGAAGTTCGAGGAATACTTCGACTCCATTCGCACCATCGAGCAGCAGATGGACAAGCTGGAGGGCATGACCGACGAGCTGTCCAAGGTGCGTATCGAGGAGCCGCCCGAGGCGCACCTCCCGCGCGGTGAGTACATCCGCCTGATGTGCGACCTGATGGTGGCGGCGCTGCAGACCGGGCTGACGCGGGTGACGACGTTCATGGTCGGTCCCGAGCGCTGGAACACGCCCTTCACCTACGAGGGCGTCTTCGACGGGCCGCGCAGCCATCACCTCATGTCCCACAACCAGGACAAGTATCTCGATGATCTCATCAAGCTGGACCATTTCCACATGGAGCAGTTCGTTCACCTGGTGCGTCGGATGGAGGCGATCAAGGAAGCCGACGGCAGCAGCCTGCTCGACAACACCATCCTCACCTACGGCTCGGGTCTCGGCGACGGCGCCACCCACCAGTACAGCGACCTGCCCATCATCGTGGCTGGACGTGGCGGCGGAAAACTCGCGCCGGGGGGACGTAGGATCCATCGTCCCGAGGGCGACCCGCTGGCCAATCTCTGGCTCACCCAGGCCCGGGCGCTGGGCATGAAGATGGAGCGTTTCGCCGACAGCACCGGCGAGATCTCGGCGCTGCTGACGTGAGC
Organism: Verrucomicrobiia bacterium; assembly: GCA_030432615.1. Taxonomy (GTDB): domain Bacteria; phylum Verrucomicrobiota; class Verrucomicrobiia; order Verrucomicrobiales; family DEV007; genus JAEUHH01. Next base: position 1,359 of record JAUIGT010000689.1, on the reverse strand, counting down.
TTTGGCGCGTCATGAAAGGTAGGCCAGCGACTCCTGTCGCGGCGTTTGCCTGGGGTAGTTTTTTGATGCCGCGACAGGAGTCGCTGGCTTACGCGCCGATGCGTGTTCAGATATTGGGACGAACGCCTTCTTGCCCAGGCGGGGGATGGGAATCCCATGCCACCGCGGCTTCGAGAAGCGCCACACGTTGACACGCGGGGACGGGTGGCGGACATAGGGGGAATGCTCGGACCTGTCTCTCCCGCCCGGTTGCGGATTCCCTTTTTCGGAGGTCTCGCGCTGTTCTTCCTGATGGTTGGGACTCGTGGGTCGGGCGCGGAACTGGATCTCCTGTCCCAGGCCGAGGCGAAGGCTGGAGAATCGGACCCGATCGTCTTGAAACGGGAGGTGGCATCGGCGGCGTGGTCGATCTCGGTGATGGGGAATTCCAAGGGTACGCCGGGAGTGGGGCTGACACCGACGACGGGTGAATTCTGGGATCTCTCGGCCTTCAGTCGCGTGGAGGCGATGGTGACCAATTCCGGCGAAGTGCCGATCCCGGTATCGTTGCGGGTGGATAATCCGGGACACTGGAAGGACGAGCCCTGGAACACGGAATCGATCCGGCTCGATCCCGGGGAGCGCCGGAAACTGGTGGTCTTTTTCGATCACAGCTACGGATTCCAGCCGGGCTACGATCTCGATCCGGCCAAGGTGCGGCAGCTCCTGTTCTTCACCGAGGGCGCCGAGCGGGCGCGGGGATTCACCATCGAGTCGGTGCGGGCGGCGGGCACGGCGGGGGAGACCCCGGCAGACTGGCAGCGAAACCGTTTGGTGGTTCCGGAAAACGGACGCCTGCTCGGAGAATCAGCGGCCGCAGGACAGGTCTCGACCGCGTCCGGGGCGGCGGCCGAGATGACCGCGACCGGCCTGCGAATTCGCTTCGACGGGTCGGGACAGGAGGCGCGTTTCCAGCCGGCGGAAGGTGCTTGGGACCTGTCTGGCTTTTTCCAGGTGGCGGTGATCCTGCGGAACGTCGGCGCCGCGGCGGTCCAGCCGGCACTGAGGCTCACCAGCGCGAGTGGAAGCACGGCGATCGCTTTTCCGGCGGAACCGGTGGCTCCGGGCGCGCGCAGCCGGGTGGTGATTCCGTTCGCCGCGGCGACGCCCTGGCTGGCGGGGATTTCGGACAAGGACGCGCCCTTCGTCAGCCGCGAGGTCGAGGCGGTCGTCTTCCTGTCGGGCGAGGTTTCCGGCACGAGCGAGTTCGAGGTCACGGAAATCGTGGCGGAAGCGCCGCCGTTGCCGGTGGCCGACAGCCGCGCGACCGGGCCGCCGGTGCCGGGGGAGTGGGAACTGACGTTGGAGGAGGAATTCGAC
>JAUIGT010000107.1 GCA_030432615.1 Verrucomicrobiia bacterium | reverse complement strand
AGGAAACAGTCACGACAAGAATCGTAAGCCAGTGCTGGATGGCCAGTGGCACGTCGATGAGGAGCCCGACCGAGACGAAGAACAGGGTCAGAAAGACGTCCTTGATCGGCATGATGTCGGACAGGATCCGGTGCTTGTAGACCGATTCACTGACCGCCAGCCCGGCCACGAAGGCTCCGAGGGCCAGGCTCAGCTCGAGCAGGGAGCCGACCCAGGCAAGTCCGACGCAGCAACCGACGACGGTCAGGGTGAACAATTCGCGCGACCGGGTCCGCGCCACGGCATGCAGCAGATTCGGAACCACCCACTTGGCGTTGATCCAGGCCAAGCCCATGAAAATCACGCCCCGCAGCAGGAGCATTCCCAACTCGGCCAGCAGTCCCCCCTCTTCCCCGCCCTTGTGCCCGGCATTGAGCAGGAGCGGCAGGACGACCAGGAAAGCGATGATGAAAAGGTCCTGGAAAATCGCCACCCCCAAGGCAAACCTCGCCCCGGGACTGGCGGAGAGTTCCATGTCCTGAAAGGTCTTGAGGCTGACGGCGGTGGAACTCATCGCGAAGGCCACTCCGATGACGATCGCCGCGCTCCAGGGCAGACCGGTGATCTTGGCCACCGCAAGAGCAGCCGCGCCGCAGATCGCCATCTGCAAACCCCCGCCCACCAGGGCGAAACGGCGAAGAAACCGAAGTTCGCTGACCGAGAACTCCATCCCCAACACGAACATCAGCAGCATCACCCCGAACTCCGCCATCTGGTGAACCGCGTCGTGAGTGTCCTCGGCCGCGCCGATCCCCTCGATGATTCCGACATTCGCAATGAGCACCCCGCAGCCGAAATAGCCGACGAGGAGCGATCTCTGCACCCGGAGCAACAAGAGAGAGACCACCACCACCGCCCCGAGCATGACGGCGAGCAGCGCGAAGAGCGGAGGCGCACTCCCAGCGGCGAGCAGGGGCGAAATGGGAAGGGATGATACCATGGAGGGAACCTTTCCGATGTTCGCTTCGACTGGTCCGGGAGTCAAAGCCGCGAAGCCTGAATGAAGGGCTCGAGACCGGGTTCTTCCCATCGAGATTCGATGGATTCGAGTCAGGAAAACACCGCTCGACGCCAGCGGAAGCCCATTCGCTGAAACGCGAGGCTCATGGCTTTCCGAAGAATCCTCACAAACGACGCCCAGCCGCTCACAAGAAACGCACAGCAACCGAAAAAATCGCGTGCAAGGTGCAATCTTCCGCTTGACGCAGGTATTTCACCTCTCTATCAAACCAACGACCATGAAAAGAATCACTCAACTCGCCTCTTTAGCCGCCGTCGCTGCGTTACCGCTTGGTGCCCAAGCAGGAGACGTGGACGCGTCCAAAGCCATCGTCGATGCCCCCATCGTCGATCCCTGGGCCGACACCATTCGTCCCATCTCGAACCCCACGCACTTCGACCTCGCCATCCCGCAGACCCAGCTGCATCCCATCTTCATCCACAACCGGATGCCCGACGTGGTCGACACCATCATCGGCCAGGTTCCGGTGGGCGGTGACTACCAGGTCTACGCGGTCCAGTTGGAGCTGGCTCTCAACGAGCGCCTCTCCATCAACGCCACCAAGGACGGCTACATCGATTTCAATCCCGACAACACCCTTTCCGACGCCGACGGATGGGCCAATGTCGCCGCCGGTCTCAAGTACGCCTGGCTCTACCAGCCCGAGAACCAGTTCGCCTCCAACTTCCAGCTGCTCTACGAAATCCCGATGGGCAACACGGACGTGTGGCAGGGCAACGGCGACGGCGTCTTCATTCCGTCCATCGCCACCCTCAAGCACTTCGGCGACCTCCAGTTCGCCCACCAGTTCGGCTTCAAGCTGCCGGTCGACTCCGGTGACGAGAGCACCATCTTCTACACCAGCGCCCACGTCAGCTACAAGCTGACCGACTGGTTCCGTCCGCTGGCGGAAATCAGCTGGTTCAACGTCATCGACGAAGGCGACGGCGGAAAGCGTTTCAACGACCAGATCGGCGGTGCGCTGCCCAGCGTGGTCGCCTTCGAAGCCGGCGACCTCGTCAACTGGGGTGCCAGCAATGCCGACCTCAACCGCAACTTCGTGAGTGGCGCCCTCGGCTTCCGTATCCGGGCCACCGAGTCCATCGACCTCGGTTTCGCTTGGGAAATGCCCCTCACCGACGTCAACCAGGGCCTCATGGAAGACCGCTTCACCGTGGATATGGTGATCCGCTTCTGATCGGGAACCCATCCGATTTTCGAAAAGGGCGCTTGCTTCGCGGCAGGCGCCCTTTTTCGTTGCTCCACGGTCCGCTTCCCCGCGACGACCGGATCGATGCGATGAGTGAGCCCCCCACAGATTCCGACCCGGAGGAAAGGTTTCCGGAAGTAGCGCTGAAGGACGGCGGCCGCGCCATCCTTCGCCCGCTGAGTCCCGCCGACAAACCGCGGGTCCAGGAAGCCTTTCGGCGCCTGTCGAGAGAGTCGCGTTTCAGCCGGTTCTTTACCCCGCTCGAGGTTCTCGACGGGAAACTGCTCGATCAGCTTACCACCGCCGACGGAATCGATCACGTGGTCTGGGCCGCCATGGATGCCGAAGACGCCGACGATCCCGGAATGGGCGCCGCCTCCTTCTGGCGCTCGAAGGAGAATCCCGCCGAAGCCGAGTTTTCCGTGACCGTGGCCGACGATCACCAGGGACGGGGAATCGGCACCCTGTTGCTGGCGACTTTGTGGACACTCGCCCGCCGGGTCGATATCGAGCATTTCCGGCTCATCGCCCTGAGCGAGAATTTTCCGGTGCTCCACTGGATGGAGAGCCTCGGAGCGACCGTGGACTGCGACAATGGCTCCACGTGCGAGGTGATGCTGGACCTGCGAGAGGAATCGCGGACCCGCATTCCCTCCACCCCGGAAGGCGACGAACTGATCGACTGGCTGAACCGGCTTTCCGAGATCCTTCCGGCCCCTTCGCCAGGTTCCTGAGGATGGGTCCCTACCGGCGCGAGCCGCTACGCCGGGCGGCGGTGAACTTGCGATCGAAGGCGGCGAAGTGATTGGACACCTGGTCGGCGACCGACAATGGAACAATCTTGCTCGTCCGGCTCCAGGAGCTGACCACGGCCGCCACGATATCGAGTTCGCTGGCGAGTTCCCGCTCCTCGAAGCGGTGAATCGTTCCCCTCTGGACTTCCCGATGGAGCCGGGAGCGGTAGGCGAAAACTTTCTGATCCCAGAAAGAGAGGCGCATTCGGCTTCGGGCGCGGGACATGCGATCGGCATTGTCGCGACTGGGCCGCGACCGGTAGGCCCGCGCCGCCTCCACCAGTCTCTGCTGTACTCTCTCGAACTCTTTCAGTCGTCCATACGGAAGCAGCCGCTGCTCGTTGAACTCCTTGACGTCGTTCAATCGCTGGCGCGCCCCCAGGAGAACGGAATCGGCCGCCACCTGATGGGCGGGCGCCGCCAGCGCGCCGACCTCGGCAAATCCGACCAAGGATAACGCTCCCATGCCGACCATCATTCGCAGGAATCCCAGTCGCTTCATTCTTGCCATCTTCTACCCTCGCGAGGGGATCGAGGCAAGTTTCGTGATCGTCAGTTTCCGAGATCGCTCCTTTCCCGTCGGCATTTCGTCCCGCAATTGGTAGAAATGCGGGAGATGAAACCCGGCCCACTTCCTCGTCCGCAACCACGGCGCCGCCTCTCACTCAAGCAGCGGTTGTTCACTTGGGCGATCGCCCTCTTCGTGCTCGTCGTGCTTCCCCTCGCGGCTTTCTGGGTCGTTGTCTGCCAGCCCTCGAACCGAACGAACTCGCCCAGTGAGGCCAAAGTGGATCCCGCCCGCCTCGAAGCGACCGTGAGGCACCTCTCAGAGGACCGGATTCCCCGCGACTTCTCCGCCCGCGAGAACCTCGACCTCATCGCGGACGAGATCGAAAGCGAATTCTCGGCAGCCGGAGCACGCACCAAGCGACTCAGCTATCGTCACAGCGGGCTCTACCGGTTTCACAACGTGAGCGGCTTCTTCGGTCCCGACGACCCGACGCTTCCCCGGGTCATCGTGGGAGCCCACTACGACACCTACGAGACATTTCCCGGAGCAGATGACAATGCCAGCGGCGTGGCCGGAGTCCTGGAACTCGCCCGCCTGCTGGGACAGCTCGACCCTTCTGCGCTCGTCCTGCCGGTCGAACTGATCTGCTGGCCGCTGGAGGAGCCACCCTACTTTCGCAGTGACCAGATGGGCAGCGCCCAGCACGCGATCCACCTGCGGAAAAACCGCATCCCGGTCCGCCTCATGATCAGCCTCGAGATGATCGGCTACTTTTCCGACGAGCCCGAGAGTCAGGACTACCCCATGCCTCTGCTGCACCTGTTCTACCCGGACCGGGGGAACTTCATCGCCGTTGCCGGCGATCTGAAGAATCGAGGCTCGGTCTCGCTCGCCAAGGCGGCGATGCGAGGCGCGACATCGCTCCCGGTTCACTCCATTGCCGCCCCCCGAAATCTTCCCGGAATCGACTTCTCCGACCACCTCAACTACTGGAAACAAGGCTATCCGGCCATCATGATCACCGACACCGCCTTCTACCGGAACGACCGCTACCACACGGAACGTGACACCGCCGACACCCTCGACTACGAACGCATGGCCCAGGTGGTGGTGGGCGTCTACGAGGTCATTCGAGCGGTGGCACTCGACGAAGAGCGCTCCGACCAGAACCGATGATCGAACCCGCCCGGCGGGCTCAACCGAGCAACCACGTCACGACTCCCGCCTTCACCCGTTCGGCCGGATGCGGACTGCCGCCGGCGAGCACCTCGTCCACCACCGGTCGCTTCTTCTCGCCGTTCACGAGAAAAGCCACCTCCCGGGCCGCGTTGATCACCGGGTAGGTCAGGGTCAGCCGCCAGCTGTCGAACTTCGGCACGAAATTGGCGACGGCATTGCGCTCCGTCTCGTCGAGCGCAGCCGTTTCCGGGAACAGGGAAGCGGTGTGCCCATCGTCGCCCATTCCCAGCAAAATCAAGTCGTGAACAAAGCGCTCTTCCCCAGCCAGTTGCGCCAACTTTTTCAACTGTCCGTCGTAACGGGCCGCAGCCTCCTCCGGCTCCATTTCCCCCGCCATCCGCATCACGCTGGCATTCGGAACGCCGCCCGGATCGAGCAGGGCTTCCTTCACCATCCGGTAGTTGCTGTCGGCATGGTCGGGCGGCACGCAGCGCTCGTCCCCGAAAGTCAGGAGCACCCGTTCCCAGTCGATGTCGTCCCGCTTCGCCAGCGCCGCGTAGATCGATTTCGGCGTCGAACCGCCACAGAGACTCAGCCGAAAGGCACTGAGTCCGTCCGCCTGCTTCGCGACGATCCGCGAGGCGATCCACTCGGTCGCCTCCGCCACGAAATCCTGCAATTCGATCACCTCAGCCATGCCTCACGGAAAACTGAATGCTGAAAACTCTACATCACCATCCCGCCATCGACCGTCAGGACCTGGCCGGTGATGTAGCGGGCGCCCTTGCCGGCGAGGAAGACGGCCGCCGCCGCGATGTCGTCCACGGTGCCGAGTTCGTTGAGCGGGATGTTCTTCTGGATCTCCGCCTTCTGATCATCGGTCAGTTCGCCGGTCATGTCGGTGGAAATGAAGCCGGGAGCGATGGCGTTGACGCAGACCTTGCGACCGGCGAACTCCTTCGCCAGCGCCTTGGTGAACCCGATCAGGCCGGCCTTGCTGGCGGCATAGTTGGCCTGGCCGGCATTGCCCATGAGGCCGATGACCGAACTGATGTTGATGATGCGGGCGTCGGGTTGCTTGAGGAGATTGCGCTGGAAGGCCTTCACCGCGTTGAAGGCGCCCTTGAGATTCGTGTCGAGCACCGTGTCCCAGTCCTCCTCGCTCATCCGCAGGGCAAGCCCGTCGCGGGTGACGCCGGCATTGTTCACGAGGATGGAGACCGGTCCGAGATCGTCCTGAACCTGCTTGCCGAGCGCGGTGACCGCCTCGGTGTCGGAAATATCGACCGCGTAGCCCTTGGCACCGCCCTTGCCCAACGCGTTCAGTTCCTCCGCCGCCGCCTGCGAATTGGCCTCGGTCCGCGAAACCACCGCCACCTTGGCGCCGCCTTCGACGAAACGCTTCGCGATGGCCTTGCCGATCCCGCGGCCAGCCCCGGTCACGACGACCACTCGATCCTGAAATGATTCACTCATACGGCGTTACTGGCATTTCACGCGACCACCTGCAACCGGAAAAAGCCTGACGACGGGATTGCTCCGATCCCCATTCTGCCTTTTTCTTGAGACCATGCACTTCCCCATTCTTCGCGGATCCACGGCGCTCGCTTCTCTACTCGTTTCCATCGCGTTCGCCGGTGCGGCCGATATCGAGACGCTGAAACCGGGGGCGAAAGCCCCCGATTTCGATCTCCCTGGGGTGGATGGAAAAAACCATACCCTTGCCGACTACGCCGACGCCGACATTCTCGCGATCCTCTTCACCTGCAATCACTGCCCCAGCGCCCAGGGCGCCGAGTCGCGGGTGAAGAAGTTGGTCGCCGATTTCGCCGACGAGAGTTTCCAACTCGTGGCCATCTCGCCCAACGACCCGGAGTCGATCCGCCTCAATGAACTCGGCTATTCCGTCTACGGCGACACCTTGGAAGACATGAAGAAACACGCCAAGGAATTCGGCTTCACCTTTCCCTACCTCTACGACGGCGAAACCCAGGAAGTCAGCAAGGCCTACGGCGTCACCGCGACGCCCCACATCTTCATCTTCGACAAGAAGCGCATGCTCCGCTATGTCGGCCGAGTCGATGATTCCCGCTACGGCGATGAATCGACCATCAAGTCCCACGACGCCCGCAATGCCATCGAGGCCCTCCTCGCTGGGAAGGAACCTCCGGTCGCCCGGACGCGCGCCCACGGCTGCTCCACCAAGTGGGCCGGCAAGGCCGATGCCGTCTCCCAGTACAACGCCGAGTTCGAAAAGAAGGAGGTCACCGTCGAAACCATCGACACTGCCGCGCTCAAGAGATTGCGCGCCAACGACACCGACAAGCTTCGCCTCATCAATCTCTGGGCCACCTGGTGCGGTCCCTGCGTAGCCGAGATGCCCGACCTGGTCGCCATCGGTCGCCAGTTCGAGACCCGCGGCTTCGATCTCGTCACCATCAGCCTCGATGACGCCGCGGCTTCGGAAAAAGTCCACACCATGCTCAAGCGCTTCCACGCCGCCCTGCCCAAGCTGACCGAGGCCTCGGTGAAGGAGGAAGGCCGCACCACCAACAACTACCACTGGGCGGGCGATCCCGACGCCCTCGCGGAGATCATCGATCCCGAATGGCCCGGCGCCCTGCCCCACACCCTGCTGGTGGCCCCCGGCGGCGAAGTGATCTACCGCCACAACGGCGAGATCGACGCCGACGAACTGCGCCGCAAGATCGTCGAGCACCTCGGACGTTTTTATGTGCCGGAGTGAAACACACGGAACACGAGGACATTTTCGAGCCTCCGGGCAAGCGAAACCGGTCCGTCCTCCTCGACGGAGAGGACCCGGCCACCTGAAGGATCCGTCGCCCCCCCCGCTCGATGGAGGAGCGGGAGTCGCAACGCCGAGCAGATCAGTGCCCCCCGCCACCGCGCTCGAAGGCCGCGGGATCACTCATCACCGACCACCGTCCTTGCTCCCCGGCCTGAAAGCGCGAAGATTGCGGGCATGCGTTTCTGGACGGTTTTTCTCTCCCTGGTCGCGGTCAGCCTGACGGCTTCGACGGCGGAAAACGATCGAGTCAATGTGCTCTGGATCGTCTCCGACGATCTCGGGCCCGAATTGGGCTGCTACGGCTACGAGGGCGTGGTCACGCCGAACCTCGACCGACTGGCCTCCGAAGGCGTTCGCTTCACCCGTGCCTTTTCCGCCTCTCCCGTCTGCTCCTCGTCCCGGACCTCTTTCATCACCGGGAAATACCAGACCAGCATCGGCGGTTTCCATCACCGTACCCGGCTCATCAAGCCGCTGCCCGAACCGATCAAGCCGGTCACGGAACTGTTTCGCGAGGCCGGGTATTTCGTGACCAACGCCACCGCATCCGCCGAACTCGAAAAACACGGCAAGACCGACTACAACTTCGAGTTCGATGCCCGGGAGATGTTCGACGGCACCGACTGGCGCGACCGTGCCGAGGGCCAACCCTTCTTCTCCCAGGTCCAGATTTTCCAGCCACACCGCCCGTTCGAGACTTCGGAAAAATCGGGGGATGGCCTGGCGATTCCGCCCTTCTATCCGGATCATCCCGTCACCCGGAAGGACTGGGCCGACTACCTGGCCTCCATCGAACTGCTCGATGAAAAGGTGGGCATCATCCTCGACCGGCTCGAAGCCGACGGCCTTGCGGACAGCACCGTGGTATTTTTCTTCGGCGACCACGGGCGACCCCATGTGCGCGGCAAGCAATGGCTCTACGAGGGCGGCATTCACACCCCGCTGATCGTTCGCTGGCCGGGCAAACTGGCGGCAGGAACCGTTCGCGAAGGCATGGTCAGCCTCATCGACCTGGCCCCCACCTCGCTGGCCGCGGCGGGAATCGCCCTGCCGAATTGGTTCGACGGAATCGATCTCCTGGCGCCCGGATTCCAGGGCCACGACCGAATCTTCGCCGCCCGCGACCGCTGCGGCGACGCTCCCGACCGCATCCGCGCGGTGCGGACCGAGCGCTGGAAATACATTCGCAACTTCGAACCGCAACGCTCTTATTCGCAATACAGCGGCTACAAGAAACTCCAGTATCCCGTGCTCACCCTGATGGCGGTGATGCACCAGCAGGGGCGCCTGAGCGGCCCGCGGGAGGGGTGGTTCGCCGATTCGCGCCCCGAGGAGGAACTCTACGACCTCGAGAAGGATCCCTGGGAAATGCACAACCTGGCGACCGATCCCGCGCAAGCGGACACCCTGGCCCGTCTACGCGGAGAACTGGAGACGTGGATCGAGGATACCGGCGACCAGGGCGCCGAGCCCGAGGGCGACGCCGCCTACCTGGAAGCGCTCATGACCGAGAAACGGGGCTACTACGAACGCTCCATGAAACGCCGCAAGCTCGACCCCGGCCTCTCCGATCGCGCCTACCTCGAATGGTGGAAAAAGGAACTGGGGCTGAAGTGATTCCCCCCTTTTCTCCCTCCCGGCCCCGGTCAGCCAACACGCCATTGACGGGGCGCGTTCCCACCGGACATTGCCGGTCCCGAAATTCAGCCATGAAAACCCTTCCCCGACGTTCCCTGTTTCTCTCCCTCCTGGCCGCGGCCACCGTTGCGCCCGCGGTCTCCGCCGCTCCCGTCCTCGTCGAAGCCGAAGCTTTCGAAAATCACGGCGGCTGGAAACTGGACACCCAGTTCATCGACCAGATGGGTTCTCCCTACCTGATGGCGCACGGACTCGGAAATCCGGTCGAGGACGCCGAAACGACGGTGACGTTTCCGAAACCCGGCACCTACCGGGTCTGGGTGCGCACCAAGAACTGGATCGAGAAATTCCCCGATCCCAACGCCAAGGCGGAAGCGCCCGGGCGTTTCCAGGTGGTGATCGACGGCAAGCCGGTGGAGACCGAGTTCGGAACCAGTGGCGCGGAGTGGCACTGGCAGGATGGCGGCGAGTTCACCATCGACGGCACCGACGCGAAGGTCGCCCTCCGCGATCTCACCGGGTTCAACGGTCGCTGCGACGCGATCCTCTTCGCCGACGATCCCGATTTCACGCCGGACAACAGCAGCGAGGTCCTGCCGAAATGGCGGCGGGAAATGCTCGGGCTTTCCGGCGATCCCGAGGCCGAGGGCCCCTTCGACATCGTCTTCATCGGAGGCGGCTACGCCGGCACCTGTGGCGCCATCTCCGCGGCCCGGATGGGACTGAAGGTGGCGCTCATCCAGAATCGCGGCGTGCTCGGCGGCAACGGCTCCTCCGAAGTCCGCGTCTGGGCCAAGGGCAACACTCCTCCCGGCCTCTACCCGGTCGGGGACATCATCCGCGAACTCGAGGACGACGCCCAGGCTTCCCCGGGAACCTACGAGGAATTCGAGGACGACAAGAAGGAGAAGATCGTGCGCGCGGAGGAGAAGATCGCCCTTTTCCTCAACCACCACGCCTACGACGTGGAGATGGAAAGCCCCACCAAGATCGAGGCGGTGCTGGCGCTCGACACCCGCAGCGGAGCTGTCCGCCGATTCACGGCCCGGAATTTCTGCGACGCCACCGGTCACGGTACCATCGGCATGATGGCCGGCGCCGATCTCACCATGATCGACGGCGGACGAATGGGAATGTCGAACATGTGGCGCTGGGAACTGGCCGACTCTCCCCAGGAGTTCCCGGGAACTCCCTGGGCGCTCGACCTGGAGGAGGGTGAATTTCCGTATCCCAGGAAGTTCCACGCCGAGTGGTTCTGGGAAAGCGGCTACGACAAGCACCCGCTGGCCGATCTCGAGGGCATCCGCGACTGGAACCTCCGGGCCAACTTCGGCGCCTGGAACGCGATGAAGAACAAGGGAGCCTACGGTCGCTACGACGAGAGCGGCAATGCCCATGCCAACGGTCGGCTCACCTGGATGGCCTACGTCGGCGGCACTCGCGAGACACAGCAGTTGCTGGGCGATATCGTCCTCACCGAGGAAGACATCGTCAACAAGCGCCCCTTCCCCGACGGATGCGTTCTCACGACCTGGTCCGTCGACCTCCACTACCCGGCCGAGCAATACGAGAAGACTTATCCGGAGAATCCGTTCATCTCGGTCGCCGTTCACGGCAAGGGCGTCGATCGCAAACGCGGATACCCGGTTCCCTACCGCTGCTTCTACTCCCGCAACATCGAGAACCTCTTCATGGCGGGACGCAACATCAGCGTCACCCACGAGGCGCTCGGCACCGTCCGCGTCATGAAGACCTGCGGCATGATGGGCGTGGTCGTTGGAAAGGCCGCCGCGATCTGCTCGCAGTACGACGCCACCCCGCGCGACGTCTACGAGCAGTATCTCAAGGAACTGATCGACCTCCTCCGCCTGCCCGGCAACATGCGTCGCGACCGTCTCGACGGTGAGTTCTACGAAGATCCGAACCTGCCCAAGCTGGAGGAACCCGACATGGGCTTCATTCCCAAGGCCAGCCTTTCCGGCATCGTCATCGACGACGGCGAGGCCAAGCTGACCGGCAACTGGACCGAGGGCGCCGGCCTGTCCCATTACGTGGAGGACGGCTACCGCTACACCCGGGAGAAAGGCGCCACGGCCCGCTACGAATTCACGGTTCCGAAATCCGGTGAATACGAGGTGCGGCTCTCCTTTCAGCCGCACGAGAACCGTTCGTCGAAGACGCCGGTCACCGTAGTCTCGGCCGAAGGCGAAAAGAGCCAGACGGTGAACCAGCGAGTCGCGCCTCCCCTGGCGAAGGGATTCTACAACCTCGGCGCCTTCCGCTTCGAGAAAGGCGAGGCCGGGGCCGTGGTGCTCGCTACCGAAGGCGTCGATGGGAACGTTCACGCCGACGCGGTCCAGGTTCTGCCCCTGGACTGATACCGGATTCAAATAAGATCTGGACGATTTGCGAGTCCCTCGGTTCTCGGGGCGAGGCGCGCTGAGGGAAGGTAGCGAGCTACCTGACCGAGGCGGAACGAAGCATCCGGGAGGCGAAGGGTCGCATCACAAAAATCAACCGAAGGCTGGGATCCTCTTTTTCCATTTCCATCAATCGTCCAGGGGTTATTGGAATTTGGTATGATAGACAGAGTTCGGCAAGGCACGCTGAGCGGTGGCCGTTCCGGGCGATGAATCGCCCTGCGATTCTTGCCTTGTCGCTCCGCGGCAGAATCGGAATCAAGAAAGCAGGAAAGGAAAGGGCACGCTCAACGATAGGGGGCTCAGGTCTGGTGGATCCGTGCCCCACCCGATCCATCCCGCCCAACGCGAATCCGCCTCACAAATTGCTTAATTTTTATGGATTTTATAATATTTATTGGTAAAGTCCCCACCGATGAAGCCGCATCGGTTCGCTTTTCGGCCACGAAAAAAGAATTCCGTTCCCTCCCAACCCGGATTCCCGGAGATCCGGAAGGTGGTGGCGTCGGACGTGGAGCCGGACACCGATGAGCTTTCCGCGCTGCGCGCGCGTGTCGGCGAATTGGAAGGCGAACTGCAGGAGACCCGGGAAACGCTCGACCAACTGGACTCCATCGTGTCGGAGTTCCTCACCACCTATCCCGAGCATACCCAGGGAATCCCCGTCCTCCGGCCCGGGGAAAATCCGCTCATCGCGACCGTTCGTCACCTGGTGAAATCGATGGACCGGAAGAACTCCATGCTGGAGGAGGTTTCCGCCCAAGTCCGCGCCGCAGCCGACGCCAAGAGCGAGTTCCTCGCCAACATGAGTCACGAGATTCGGACTCCCATGAACGGGATTTTCGGCATGGTGAATCTGGTGCTCGATACCGAACTCGACGACGAGCAGCGGGACTACATCCGCACCATCCGCTCTTCGAGCGAGTCGCTCCTGCACATCCTCAACGACATTCTCGATTTCTCGAAACTCTCCTCGGGCCAGTTCTCGCTGGAATCGCGCCAGTTCCGTCCCTACCGGGTGGTGCACGATGTCTGCCGAACCTTTCTCGCCAATGCCAATGCCAAGGGGATCGACCTCACCTGGGAAATGGATTCCGAGGTGCCTGCCCGCCTGATCGGGGACGACCTGCGCCTCCGGCAGATTCTTTCCAACCTGGTCGGAAACGCGGTGAAGTTCACCAACCGCGGTTTCGTCAGCATTTCCGTCAATCGAGAACCCGAGGAGGGAGCGTCCAACTCGCAGGCGGTCCTCCACTTCATCGTCCGCGACAGCGGTATCGGCCTCGATCCCACCCAGATCGAGATCCTCTTCCAGCCGTTCACGCAGGCGGATGGATCGACCACCCGCGACTTCGGCGGCACCGGTCTCGGGCTTTCGATCTGTCGCCACCTCGTCCAGTTGATGGGCGGCAGCATCTGGGTCGAGAGCGAACTGGGAAACGGGGCCACGTTTCACTTCACGGTTCGTCTCGAGATCGCCGAGCCGTCCGACGAGGAACCGATCCGGGAATCGGACGACAACACCGACCGCATCTCTCCCTTCGATCGCATGGAAGCCAGGCACGCCACCGGAACAGGCGGGGAGGAAGGCGCACACGGGGCGCTTCCGGAAAATCCCTGGCGCGTGCTGCTGGTGGAGGACAATCCGGTCAACCAGAAGGTCGCCATCCTCACCCTGGAGCGCCTCGGATACGAGGTCTCCCTCGCCCGGAACGGAGCCGAAGCGGTGGAACTGGCTCGCACGAGCGATTTCGACCTGATCTGCATGGATCTGCAGATGCCCGTGATGGGCGGGCTCGAAGCGACCCGGCAGATCCGGGCGCTGGGAACGCCCTCCTCGGAAGCGCGGATTCTCGCCATGACCGGGCACGCCTTTCGCGAAGACCAGGAACGCTGCCTCACCGGAGGCATGGACGACTTCATTTCCAAGCCTTTCGACCTCTTCGAGTTGAAGGAAAAACTGGACCGTTTCTTTCCCACGTCCATTCCCGAGGAGGATGCCGACACCTCCGTGGCCCTTCCCTCGTGAGACGCTCCAGCCGCGGCTTGGCGCGCCAATTCGGACATTGACCCGGTGCGCCCGCTGTGGGAGATAAAGCGCCCGACAGAAGCCCCCGATCCACCCCCGTGGGCGGCTGCTTTCCCCTTCTCTTTCTCACGCTCATGAAAATGCCTCGACTCGACTCTCCTCCGGTATCCGCCTCCTGCCTGGCGGCGCTTTCCCTCGCCATTTCCGCCCCCCTGGCCCAGGCCCAGGGAGAAAAATTCGATCCGGCGAAGACCGAGCCGACCAACATCCCGCTCGACCTTTTCAACCTCCCCGAAGGCCTGGAGATCACCCTCTGGGCCGGCTCGCCGGACGTCTTCAACCCGACCAATATCGACATCGATCAGGACGGTCGGATCTGGGTCGCCGAGGGTGTGCGCTATCGGAAGCATTTCGACCGGCAACCGGAGGGCGATCGCATCGTGGTGCTCGAGGACACCGACGGCGACGGCAAGGCGGACAGTTCCCACACCTTCGTGCAGGAGCCGCAATTGATCGCCCCGCTCGGCGTCGCCGTGATCGGGAAGAAGGTCGTCGTCTCCCAGCCGCCCGACCTCATCGTCTACACCGACAACGACGGCGACCGGGTCTTCGACGAGTCGAAGGGCGACACCCGCGAAGTCCTGCTGACCGGCTTCATGGGGCAGAACCACGACCACTCGCTCCATTCCGTGACCGTCGGTCCGGACGGAAAGTGGTATTTCAATTCCGGCAACTGCGGCGGCATGTTCACCGACAAGTCCGGCCAGACCTTTCGCATCTTCGGTTCCTATCGGCCGAAACCGATCGGCCCCTTCGAATATCCCCACGATCCCGAGCAGTATGCCGGGCAGCCCAGCGACGACGGCCATGTCTACGTCGGCGGCTTCACCGTGCGCATGAATCCCGACGGCACGAACGCCGAAATCGTCGGACACAACTACCGCAACAGCTACGAACAATCGATCAGCTCCTTCGGCGATGTCTTCCAGAACGACAACGACGACCCGCCGGCCTGCCGCGTGAGCTGGGTCATGGAATACGCCAATTTCGGCTTTTCCTCCAACGACGGACAACGCAGCTGGCGCGCCGACAAGCGCCCCGGCCAGACCACCCAGATCGCCGA
>JAUIGT010000106.1 GCA_030432615.1 Verrucomicrobiia bacterium | reverse complement strand
CGGGG
Organism: Verrucomicrobiia bacterium; assembly: GCA_030432615.1. Taxonomy (GTDB): domain Bacteria; phylum Verrucomicrobiota; class Verrucomicrobiia; order Verrucomicrobiales; family DEV007; genus JAEUHH01. The sequence goes on along the minus strand of JAUIGT010000106.1, from coordinate 14,798 downwards.
AGAACCGACCCGAATCTCCGAGAAACGCCGAAGGCTGAATCCCCTTTTTTGCCTTCCCTGAATCGTCAGGTGATTTCTTGGATTTGGTATCAATCGTCGGTTCGCCGCTTGCGCAGGAAGAGGATCCAGGAAAGGCCCGCCCCGGCCATGCCGACGGTGAGCAACGTCCAGTAGCTGGTCAGGATCGCGGTCGATGACAGGTCGGCGTCGGTTTCCCCGGGACGCTTGGTGATGCGGAAACCGAGGCGGAATTCACCCAGCCCGACCGGACGAGCTGTCTCCGATCCCCGGCGGAAATGCCACCCGGGGGCGCGCTCGCTCTCGATCTTCGAAACCTTGGCGATGATGAAGCCGCGGTGATGGTTGTAGCTCCATTCGATACCGGGACCATCCCGGCTTGCCTTCTCGAGCACGAACCGCTCATCGACGAAGCGTGATCGAACGAGTCCGATCACGGCGATGACCGCGAGCAGCAGGGAAGCCCAGTAGGCGAGAAATCCGAGGCGTCTCCGGTTCATCGTCGGGATGGGGAAAGGAACGGCCAACCGCTTCCGGAGGCCGGAGCGCCCCGAAATCGATCGATGGGGGAAGGGAGGAGTCGATCCGGTGAACCGGATCAGGGGGTGACCGCTTCTGCGGTTCGGGTCTTCGAAGCCGGCAGGTGCCGGGAAATCTTCTCCACGGCGGCATCCGCGGTGAGGCCATGTTTCTCGCGCAGGATGTCGGGCTTGCCGTGTTCGATGAACTGGTCGGGCCAGCCGATGCGTTCGACGGGTGTGTGAATGCCGGCGTCGTGCAGGTGCTCGATGACGGCGGCGCCGAATCCGTTCTGGAGCACGTGATCCTCGAAGGTGCAGAGAACCGTGCACTGGCGCGCGAACTTCTCCAGGCAATCGGTGTCGAGCGGCTTGATCCAGCGCGGGTTGATGAGCGAGACCGAGTAGCCTTCCGCCTCGAGCCTGGCCTTCGTTTCCTCGGCCATCTCGAAGAGGTTCCCCAGACCGAGGAGCGCCACGTCGGTGCCTTCGCCATCGACGACCTCCGCCTTGCCGATCTCCAGCAGTTGTGGTTCGGCCTTCGGTTCGGCGCCCGTTCCCGCGCCGCGCGGATAGCGGATGGCGATGGGGCCGTCGTCGTAGTTGGCCATCGTCCAGAGCATGTCGGCATACTCGTCCTCGTCCTTCGCCTGCATGAAGACCCAGTTGGGTATGTGGCGCAGGTAGCCGATGTCGAACAAACCGTGGTGGGTCGGACCATCGTCGCCGCTGAGCCCGGCGCGATCCATGCAGAGGCGCACGGGGAGTTCCTGGATGCCCATGTCGTGGATGGCCATGTCGTAGGCGCGCTGGAAGAACGTCGAGTAGATCGTCAGGAAGGGACGCAGCCCGCGCGTCGCCATCCCGCAGGCGAAGAGGGCGGCATGTTCCTCGGCGATGCCGACGTCGTAGTAGCGATCCGGCACTCGTTTCTGGAACTCCACCAGGCCGGTGCCGTTGGGCATGGCGGCGGTGATGGCGGCGATCTTTTCGTCCTTTTCGGCGAAATCGGCGAGGGTCTTCCCGTAGATCTGGGAAAAGGTCGGCGTGCCGCCGGATGGCGTTTCCCCGGTTTCGGTCTTGTAGGGACCGAGTCCGTGGAACTTCATCGGGTTGCCCTTGGCGGGTTCGTAGCCCCGGCCCTTCTCGGTGATGATGTGGAGCAAAACCGGTTCGTCCTGTTCCTTGAGGAACTCGAGCGTCTTTACGAGGACGTGGATGTCGTGTCCGTCGATGGGGCCGTAGTAGTGCATCCCGAACTTCTCGAAGAGCACGTTGGGAAAGAGCAGGTTCTTGGCGCCCCGTTCCATCTTGCCGGCGAAATCGCGGATCGATCGTCCCGCCACCCGCTCCACGAACTCGGCGGCCTTGTCGTGGAGGTGATCGTAGGTCGAGCTGGTCTGGAGAGCGTGGAAGTACTTGGCAATCGCGCCCACGTTGCGGTCGATCGACCATTCGTTGTCGTTGAGCACCACGATGAACTTCTTCGTGGTGTGGGCGATGTTGTTGAGCGCCTCGAAGGTCGGGCCGCAGGTGAAGGCGGCATCGCCGGCCACCGCCACCACGTGGCTGTCTTCCTCGATCAGATCACGTGCCGCCGCCATGCCGAGCGCGGCGGAGAGCGCGGTCCCGGCGTGACCGGCGCCGTAGCAGTCGTGCTCGCTCTCGGTGCGGAGGAGGAAACCGTTGAGCCCCTCGTATTGCCGGATGGTATGGATCTGGTCCCACCGGCCGGTCAGCATCTTGTGGACGTAGCCCTGGTGGCTGACGTCGAAGACGAACTTGTCGGCGGGCGTGTTGAACACCCGGTGCATGGCGATGCACAGTTCCACGACCCCGAGGTTGGGGCCGAGGTGACCGCCGGTCTTCGAGAGGCACTCGATCAGGGTACGGCGGATGTTTTCCGCGAGCAGCGGCAACTGATCATCGGGCAATCGCTTGAGGGCCTCGGGGCTGTCGACCTTGGGGAGGCTCGTCGGCTCCGGCGCGGAGGCGGCGTCAGAAGAGTTCGGCATCGTCTTTCAGGGAGGGGGGCGCGGATTGGTTCGCGGCCTGGCCGGATCCGGCATCCGCGCCGCTTTCATCAAAGGGTTCCACGCTGGTTTCGCCGCTGGCCCGTTTCCGGATGACCTCGATGCGACCCTGGGCTTCCTCGAGCCGCTTCTGGCAGAGGGCGTGCAGCTGGATGCCGCGCTCGTAGGCCTCGATGAGGACGGAAAGCGGCATCTCGTCCGACTCCATTTCCCGCACCAGTTCCTCGAGGGAGTCGTAGGCCTGCTCGAAGGTCAACTTCGGATCCGCCACGGGGAGATCCGCGGTGGCGTCATCGGTTTCGGCGTCTGGGGGCGATTTCGGCATGGATGCGTCGGAACGACCGTGCAACCTAGGCGCGACCGCTTGCATCCTTCAATCGGAAAATCGGTCTTTCGGACCGAGAAGGAAAACGCGTCAGAACGTCGTGGTGGCCGCCACGCTCACCCGACTGCGGTCGTAGTCGCGATCGTCGTCGTCCGAACCGTAGGAGGTGAACTGGTAGCCGGCGCTGACATCGAGGTTCGGCAGCAGCGCGTAGGTGACGTCGGCGTGAGCCTGGACGCCGGATTCGTTGACGTCGCGGGACGAGCCGACGCCCTCGAGATCGCTGTAGACGTAGGCCACGCCGGCGGAGACGCCCAGCCGTTCGCTCACCTGGTGGGTGGCGGTCACGCCGGTGCGAATGGAGTAGCGGTTCTCGTAGCCGGCCACCTCGGTGTCCTCCAGCCCGGCTCGCGCCAGCCAGCGCAGGGTGGTGGCGTCGCTGATGCGGTAGAGCAGCGACGCTTCCGCGTAGGGTTTCCAGTCGGCGCCGAAGACGTCGTAGTCCCGGTGCTCGGCCCCCCCGAGGAAGGTGAGCAGACCCGCATTGCCGAACTGCTGATCGACGCCGGCGAGGAGGTAGTGGGAATTCGAGTCGAGCCTGGCCTTGTCGTAGTTGGTCCTGCCGTAGCGATACTCGGCCTTCAGGCTGGTCTGGTCGCTCCAGGCGAGACGGACCTGCTGGCCGAAGGTGTGCTTCACCCGGTCCTCGGTGCGGGCGAGGCGGTCCGATTCGAAGTTCACGCCCTCGATGGCATAGCTGGAGACCGACGTCAGGCGATTGGTGAGGCTGAGCCAGACAGCGGCCCGGTCGTAGAAATAGAAATACTGGTCGTCGCGCAGCGCCGAAGAGGCCGCGACCATGAAGTCGGGCTCCACCTCCCAGGCGATCATGGCGTTGTTGACCATGCTGACGCGCTGGTTGAAGCGGTGTCCGAGATCCGCCCGCAGACGGGAGTTGTAGATCATGTCATCGAGCGAACCGCCCCCGGCTTCCTGGCGCAGGCCGGTGAAGTGGAAGCGCAGGTCGAAGCGGGTGTTGCTGGTCACGTAGGCGTAGCGCAGCGAGGCGCGGCCTCCGTAGAAGGCCGTCTCCTCCTTGACGCCGTTCAGCGAGGTGGTGGCGTTGGTGTCGTAGCCGGCCCAGGCACCGATGCCGACCTTGACCGGGATCGATTCCTGAACGCGCGATCCTTCGTGCCCGATGCCGAGGACGCCCTGGCCCCGGGCGGCCGGAATCGAGAAGCAGGCCAGCATCCCCAGGGAAACGAGGAAAACGCCGGGGGCCGGAACGGGGGAGATCGAGGATCGGAAAATCGACATGGAGATGCGCACTCTGATTGTTATGGAGATTATAAACATTTTGCGCTTATCTCGCAATAACTTTTAATAATAAATATCTCAGAAATTTTAAACCTTCCCCTCTCCCGGCAGAGCCTGGAGCACTGCGACGTTTCTCCGGATTGATTGGTCCCAAAAAACGGAGTCCGCGCCTGCGAACAGACGCGGACCCTTCGGGTGTCGGTTTGGTGATGGAAAGTCGAACCGAGTCGCCGTCAGGAACCGGCGTCGCCACCCGGGACACCGCCGAAGGGCGGATGGAAGAAGAGGTCCACCGGTTCGCTGGCTTCGGGCAGGCTGGGCAGCTTCGGCAGGGCCAGCGAGGGCAGGGAAAAACTGAAACGCTTCTTGTCCTTGGTTTCCGGGAGGGGCGGTTCGACCGGTTCCGGCGCGTCGGGAGCGGCCGTGTTTCCGCCGCCGGCCGCCACCAGGTTCTGGGGGTCGATGGGAGGCTGGTTGACGACGCCATCGTGCAGCAGTTTCCAGCCTTCGTCCCCGGCGTCGAGATCCCGGTAGCGGGAAGCTTCTTCCTGGGAGGCGGTGGCTGCCATGGCCGGAGCCTGGGGAACGGGGGGCGGCGTGATCGGCTGCGGCGTCGGCTCGGGTTCCGGTTCGGGCGTGGGAGCCGGCGCGGGCTTGGGGGTCGGGGGAGTGGCTGGTGGCGGCACCGGGGCATTTTCCTCGGCCCAGGCGGGCTGATCGGCGGGCTTGGCCGGCTTGAGGCGCGGGTTTTCGTCGCTGAAGGCTTCCGCGAAGGCTTCCCGCACGGCGTCGGCGTGCTTGGGGGAGGCGGCCACCGCCGCTTCGGCGATCTGCGGGGCCTGGCTCTGGGCGTTGGTGATGGCGACGAAGACGATCTTCTTGACCGTTTCGGCGTCGGCATTCGAGGCCTCGATCGCGGTTTCGACGAATTGGGGAACGCAATGGCCGCCGTTGGCGATGAGGACGTCCTCCAGCAGGGTCAGCACGTGAGAAGGGGCCGATTCCACGTTGCCGCGGAAATTTTCGATCACCGGGCCGCAGTCGATACCGTCCTGGGCGTGGACCGAACCGGACCACAGGATGATCGAAAGGAGAAATCCGGGCAGGAGAGCGAGCGGGCGACAGGCACGTCGGGGAACAGCTTTCATGGGGCGTTTCACAGGTCGGCGACCGGGCGGGGTCGGGAACGAAAGAAAAGTGGAGCGGGTAGCGGGAATCGAACCCGCATAGCCAGCTTGGAAGGCTGGAGCTTTACCATTAAGCTATACCCGCAGCCCGAGGAGAGTATTCCAGAAATTATAATTATTTCAAAAACTTTTTTAAGGTCTTTGAAATTTTCAGGAACCTGCGAGGAACCTGGATTTCTGTCAGCCTCTCTGCCTGTGAAAGCGTTTCAGCTGCCGTGGGGAGCGGTAGTAAAGCAAATTTTCCCCCGCTGCCAACCGGTTTTTGTTCCCCGGCGGCGGAATGGGGCGGGAAAAAAACCTGCCGCCCTCGGACTTGCCGACGGCGCCTTTCCCGCTAGGGTTGGGGGCGTCTGGCCCGAGAGATGCTGGACCAGACCGGGTTGAGTCCGTGACTCGACCCTGTTGAATCCGGTTCCGCGACCGGATGCGACTCCGCCCAGGCATACCCGTCTGAATTTTTATCCACCTCAAAACCCACCTCCCGTCATGAGTTTCGATGTCGTTCGCACCTTCCAAACCGGCGCTGGCGCCGAAGGCAAGTTTCATTCCCTGCCCGCCCTGGCCGAGGCCGGAGTCGCTTCGAATCTCTCCCGCCTCCCGGTCAGCATCCGCATCGTGCTGGAATCGGTGCTGCGCAACTGCGACGGCCGCAAGGTGACGGAGGACGACGTCCGGAATCTCGCCAACTGGAACGCGAAGAGCCCCGGCGACTACGAGATCCCCTTCACCGTCGCCCGCATCGTGCTCCAGGATTTCACCGGCGTGCCGCTGCTGGTGGACGTGGCCGCCATGCGTGACGCCGCCGTGGAACGGGGCGCCGCCGCGGAGAAGGTCGAGCCGCTGGTGCCGGTCGACCTCGTGGTCGATCACTCGGTGCAGGTCGATTTCGCCGGTTCGGCGCAGGCGCTCGATCGCAACATGGCCATCGAGTTCATCCGCAACCGCGAGCGCTACGAATTCCTCAAGTGGGGCCAGCAGGCCTTCGAGACGTTTTCCGTGGTGCCTCCCGGCATCGGCATCGTCCACCAGGTGAATCTCGAATACCTGGCCAAGGGCGTTCTCAGCAAGGACGGCGTCTACTACCCCGACACCCTCGTCGGCACCGATTCCCACACCACCATGATCAACGGCCTCGGCGTCGTCGGCTGGGGCGTGGGCGGGATCGAGGCCGAGGCCGGCATGCTCGGTCAGCCGGTCACTTTCCTCGTGCCCGAGGTCGTCGGCGTCTACCTGCACGGCTCCCTGGCCGAGGGCGTCACCGCCACCGACCTCACCCTCCGGGTCACCGAGATGCTGCGCGCCCACGGGGTGGTCGGCAAGTTCGTGGAATTCTTCGGCCCCGGCGCCAAGGCGCTCAGCCTGCCCGACCGCGCCACCATCGCCAACATGGCTCCCGAATACGGCGCCACGATGGGCTTTTTCCCCGTGGACGAGGAAACGATCAACTATCTGCGCGGCACCGGTCGTTCCGAAGAGCTCTGCGCCACCGTCGAGAACTACTTCAAGGCCCAGGATCTCTTCGGCATTCCCGACAAGGACCAGTGCGACTACACGGACCTGCTGGAGCTGGATCTCTCCACCATCGTTCCCTCGGTGGCCGGTCCCAAGCGGCCGCAGGATCGGATCGACGTCCCCGCGTTGGGCGAAAAGTTCAACAGCCTCTTCACCGCGCCCGCGTCGGAAGGCGGCTTCGGGCTTTCCGAGGACAAGCGCAACACCCGCGTGCCCGTCAGCATGCCGGAGCCCGCGGGTTGGGCGGTCGGTTCGCTCCTGGAAAATCCCGAGCCCGCCGCGCCCCGCGACGAGGCCGAGATGTCCACCAACCGGCCCACGCCGGACACGGTGCTGACCAAGGAGGCCTTCGATCCCATCGACACGGAACTGAGCCACGGGGCCGTTCTCATCGCCGCCATCACCAGCTGCACCAACACCTCGAACCCGAGCGTGATGCTGGCCGCCGGCCTGGTGGCGAAGAAGGCGAACGAGAAGGGGCTGAAGGTGCCGCCGTTCGTGAAGACCTCGCTCGGGCCCGGATCGCGCGTGGTCACCGATTACCTCGAGGCCACCGGGCTCCAGGATGAACTCGATGATCTCGGTTTCGAGACGGTCGGTTACGGCTGCACCACCTGTATCGGCAATTCCGGTCCGCTGCACCCGGCCATCGAGGGCGCCATCAAGGAGGGCGATCTCGTCTGCGCCTCGGTCCTTTCCGGAAACCGCAACTTCGAGGCCCGCGTCCACGGTTCCATCCGCGCGAATTTCCTCATGTCGCCGCCGCTGGTCGTCGCCTACGCGCTCGCCGGCCGGGTCGATCTCGACCTGACCAACGATCCCATCGGCACCGATACCGACGGCAACCCGGTCTTCCTCGCCGATCTCTGGCCCACCCAGGAAGAGGTTCGCGAGCAACTGGCCTCGGCCCTCAAGCCGGAGGTCTACGCCAAGCTCTACGGCAGCGTCGATACCGCCAACCCGAAATGGGGCGAGATCGCCGGCTCCACCGGCGCCACCTACACTTGGGACGAGAAATCGACCTACGTGCAGTCACCGCCGTTCTTCGACACCAAGGAGGGCGCCAGCGAGGACATCGTCGGCGCGCGTCCGCTCGGCATCTTCGGCGATTCCGTCACCACCGACCACATTTCGCCCGCCGGTGCCATCAAGGAAACCTCGCCCGCCGGGCGGTACCTGATCGAGAACGGGGTCGAGAAGGCGCAGTTCAATTCCTACGGCGCCCGCCGTGGCAACGACCGGGTGATGACGCGCGGCACCTTCGCCAACGTCCGCATCAAGAACCTGATGTGCCCGGGGATCGAGGGCGGCTACACCCAGTATTTCGGCGACGCCGACGTGCCCGCGCCCGACACCGAGATCGCCGCGTTCGACGGGGCCAAGCCGACCTTCATCTACCATGCCTCCATGGCCTACCAGGAAGCCGGCACCCCGCTGGTCGTCATCGGCGGCGCCGACTACGGCATGGGCAGCTCCCGCGACTGGGCCGCCAAGGGCACCCGCCTGCTGGGAGTGAAGGCGGTCGTCACCAAGAGCTTCGAGCGCATTCACCGCTCCAATCTCATCGGCATGGGCGTGCTGCCGCTGAACTTCGCCGACCCGGCCGACTACGAGAAGGTGAAGGACCTCGTGGACGCGACCTTCGACATCACCGGCATCGCCGGGGAACTCAAGCCGATGCAGTCCGCCACCCTCGTGGCGCACCAGGCGGACGGTTCCACCATCGAAGTGCCGCTCAAGGTGCGACTCGATACTCCCGCCGAGATCGACTACTACAACGCCGGCGGCATCCTGCCCTACGTGTTGAACCAGATCGTGGAGAGCTGAAACGCCTCGCTCGGAAGAACGCTTCCGCCGGAAATGCGGCGGGGGCTTTTTTCCGAAGGCGATGTTTTCCCCGGGCTCGATGCTCTGGTAGGATGGACGGACCGGCCGGGAGCCGGTTGGTGGAAGAATCATGACTTCGCTCTTCATCGTTCTCGGTGTCATCGTCCTGGCGCTCGCGCTGCGCAGCTTCTCGCATCCGGTCCTGCGAAAGGCCGGGGCGGTGGCGGTGCTGGTGGCGACCTACCTGATCGGGTATTTCCTGACCGGGAGCCACGTGGCCGGGACGGCCGGGGTGCTGATGTGGTTCCTGCTGCCGTGGATCGAGCTGCTGACGCGGATTCGCCGGCTGCGGTTGCCGATGAAGAAATCGCTCCGGCACCAGCCGCCCCCGAACGCCCAGCGCTTTCCCAACCTCGGTGATTTCACCGACGAGATCGAGGCGGAGGAGTTCGAGTACGCGGAAGACGCCGGCTGGGAATGGGAGGACCTGAAGCAGTTCTTCCGGATCTTCTACTCGGAGAAGGATCGCACCCAGGCGGCCATCTGCCTCAACGAACAACACGGGCTGGCCTTCGTCTTCGTGTCCCTGACCTCGCGCACCTCGGATGGCCGGGTCTATCGCACCTGGAATTTTCCCTTCAGCTACACGCTGAAAATGGCGCCCGAGATCCGCATCAATCGCGTGCCCAACGCCAATTCCTTCGCCGAAATGCTGGCCGAGCATCGCGACTTTCTCCTCCGCCTCGGCGTCGCTCCCGAGGACCTGGTCGATGAAAATCCCGAGGCGCTTCCCGAGCAGATGGAGACGGAAACCCAGCAGCAGATTCGCCACAATCTCGATCGCGGCCTCATCGAAACCTGCGCCCAGGATCCCGGGCAGGTCCGCTATTCCTGGCGCGGACTGTTTTTCCTGTATGGACAGCTGGTGAAGGACATGGTGAAACTGAGCTGAGTCCGGGCCCGCTGCCAGCGTCGGCAAACCTCTTCCCGCCTTTCGTCCTTCTCATGAGCGTTGCTTCCCCCATCACCCGCCATCCGGTACCGAGCATCGACCAGGTCGGGGTCCAGGAGCGCGCCGCCAAGTTCACGAAGCGCTCGATCAAGAACGAGGCGAAGCTCGCCGGGCTGAAGATGGCGGTGGCGATGATGGACCTGACCACGCTGGAGGGCGCGGATTCACCCGGCAAGATCGCCCAGCTTTGTCGCAAGGCGCGGAAACCGATGGCGGATCGCTACGATTGCCCCCCGGTCGCGGCGGTCTGTGTCTATCCCACGATGGTCGCGGAGACGAAGCGGCATCTCGCGGGCACCGACCTCGGCATCGCCTCGGTGGCGACGGGCTTTCCGAGTGGGCAGTATCCGCTGGAGATCCGGCTCGCGGACGTCCGCGATGCGGTGAACCAGGGGGCGACCGAGATCGACATGGTCATCAGCCGCGGCGTTTTCCTGAGCGGGGGATTCGAGGCGGTTCGCGATGAGATCGTCGCGACGAAGGAGGCCTGTGGCGATGCGCACCTGAAGGTCATTTTCGAAACCGGCGAGCTGCAGACCTACGACAACGTCCGATTGGTCAGCCAGATCGCGATGGAGGCGGGCGCGGATTTCATCAAGACCTCGACGGGGAAAGTATCTCCGGCCGCGACCCTGCCGGTGACGTTGGTGATGCTGGAAGCGGTCCGCGATTTCTACTACGCGACCGGGAAGCGAATCGGCGTGAAACCGGCGGGCGGAATTCGCACCGCCAAGGAGGCGCTCCAGTATCTGGTCATGGTCAAGGAAACCCTCGGCGACGACTGGCTGACACCGGAACTATTCCGCTTCGGCGCCAGCTCGCTCCTGCGCGATGTGGAACTGCAGATCGCGAAGATGACCGACGGCAACTACCAGGGAGGCGACTACTTTTCGCTCGGTTGATCGCTCCCACGAAACGGTTTCATCCGTCGCTCGATGTCCTCGAGGTCGGAGGCGCCCGTGCCGGATTCCTTGGCCGCTTCGAAGATCATGTCGGCGTGCCGATGGAGCGCTTTCCGCTGGGAATCCTCGAGGGGACACCGATCGATGCGCGCCATGGCTTCCAGCATCCGGATGACGATGTCCGGCTTGGCTCCCGCGACCTGGCGCAGCTGGTTGAAGGAGCTGTCGAGGAGACTCTGGAAACTGACGGGCCGGGTGAGCGCGCGCGGCACGCCGTCGCCATCGCGGTGAAGGTGCGCGGGCAACTGGCGCCGGCCGATGTCGCTCAGGGCGGCGCCCAGGAAATCGATGCAGTTGATGGCGGTGAAGGGGTCGTTGATCCCCGGTGACAACGCCCGCAGGGCCACCTCCACCAGTTGCCGGATGGCGAACTCGAAATCCTGCTCCGCCGTGCGGATCGAACCGAGCAGGAAGCAGTTCCGCAGTTTTTCCGCGGTCTCCTGATCGATCTCCAGGTCGCCGGGCAAGGCGAGGAGATCTTCGCCCGCCACCACGAAATGGCCGGGTCGTTTCAGCACCCGGCAGCGGGTGTCCAGATCGGCGGCCGTTTCCACCAGCGTCTCGAGATCGAGCGCCTGGACGTAGCCGTCGCGCGGCGCCTCCAGGGCCTGTTCGTTTTCGAGTTCCTCCCAGCCGTCGGAGGCCTCGTCCGCCTCGTCCTCGTCGAGATCGTCCCTCGAGCGCTTCGGGAAAAAGCGATCGATGGCCGCGGTGAGTTCCTTGAACACCGTCTCCGTGACCCGGTCGGCCTGGAGGGAGGTGGAGATGTGATGGATGAAGAAAATGAACATGCCCAGCGACACCAGGGTGCCGCCGAAGGCCGCGAGCGAGGCGAGGTGAGGCACGAACTCGGAATTTTCCTCGCTGCGGATGCCTCGGAGGATGAGCAGGCAGTAGACGAAGGTGCTCAGCAACATCCCCAGCGTCACCTGGGTCGAGCGCGCGCGGATGAAGTTGCGCAGCAACCGCGGTCCGAACTGGTTCGATGCCAGGGTCATGGCCACGAGGACGCCGGAGAAGGTGATGCCCGCCAGGCTCAGCATGGCGGTCGCGGTGGTGCTGATCAGTTCCCGCGTGCCCGCCGCGGAGATTTCGGCCAGGCCGGGGAATTTCGCCACCAGGGAGACCTCCCATTTCCGGTCCAGCGCCAGCATCCCGAAGGCGAGCCCCAGCGCGCTCGCGGTGAACAGGCCGGGCACGAACCAGAAACTGGTTCGGATGCGTTCCCAGATGTGTTGCACCCAGGTTCTCATGTCGGGACGACGGATTTTGTCTCGTCTCGGAACGAGGGCTGGTTTAGGGATAGGGCTCTTTGCATCCGATGACGACTGACGACGAAAAGCAGACTACGCCAGCGCTGCGCTTTGGGAAAGCCTGGGACTACGCGCCCGCTCCGGAAACGACCCCGGTTCCGCTGCGGAAATCCTACGGGCTCTTCCTCGACGGAGAATTCGTGGCGCCCAGAAGCGGAAAGACTTTCTGGTCGATCAATCCCGCCACCGGCAAGCGGCTCGCGCGGATTGCCCAGGCGGGCGAAGCCGATGTCGATCGCGCGGTCAAGGCGGCGCGCAGGGCCCGCGACGGCGCGTGGGGAAAGATGCCGGCGGCGGAACGCGGCAAGTACCTGTTCCGCATCGCCCGGATGATCCAGGAGAAGGCCCGCGAGCTGGCCATCCTTGAGTCCATGGACGGTGGCAAGCCGATCAAGGAGAGTCGCGATGTGGACCTCCCGCTGGTCGCGGCCCATTTCTTTCACTACGCGGGTTGGGCCGACAAGCTGGACTACGCCTTTCCCGGGCGGAAGCCGCGGCCGCTCGGCGTGGCCGGGCAGGTGATCCCGTGGAATTTTCCCCTCCTCATGGCGGCCTGGAAGATTGCCCCGGCCCTCGCCTGCGGGAACACCGTCGTCATCAAGCCGGCGGAGACGACCTCCATCAGCATCCTGCACCTGGCCCGGATCTTCCAGGAAGCCGGCCTGCCCGAGGGCGTCGTCAACATCGTCACCGGCGCCGGCGAGGTCGGCGCCGCCGTGGTCGAGCATCCGGATATCGACAAGGTGGCCTTCACCGGTTCCACCGAGGTCGGGAAAAAAATCGCCGCCGCGGTGGCGGGAACGAGGAAGAAGCTGACGCTCGAGCTGGGCGGGAAGGCGGCCAATATCGTCTTCGAGGACGCGCCCATCGACCAGGCCGTCGAGGGCATCATCAACGGTATCTTCTTCAACCAGGGCCACGTCTGCTGCGCCGGCTCTCGCCTGTTTGTCCAGGAATCCGTCGCCGACACCGTCATCCGCAAACTCCAGGACCGCATGCAGACGCTCATCGTCGGCGACCCGCTCGATAAAAACACCGACATCGGCGCGATCAACTCCAAACCGCAACTCGAAAAAATCGAGTACTACCTCAAGGTCGGCAAGGAAGAAGGCGCCGAGCTCTGGCAGCCAAGCTGTCCGGTCCCCGATAACGGTTTCTTCTGCCGGCCCACGCTCTTCCTCAACGCAACCCAGTCCCACCGTATCGTGCAGGAAGAAATCTTCGGCCCCGTCCTAGCTGTGCAGACCTTCCGCACGCCCGAGGAAGGCATCGCCAAAGCCAACAACACACCCTACGGCCTGTCCGGCGGCGTCTGGACCGACAAGGGCTCAAAGATCTTCAAAGTCACCAGCAAGATCCGCGCCGGCGTCCTCTGGGCCAACACCTACAACAAGTTCGACCCCGGCTCACCGTTCGGCGGCTATAAAGAATCCGGCATGGGCCGAGAGGGCGGCCTCCACGGCTTGAAAGAGTATGTATCGTTGAACTGAATCTCTGACTGAAGAAGATATCGAATACTCCGAGTTATTGATATGAACCCGACACAGCACGATACCGAACAAACATCTCCCGCCGTTGACGCCTCCCCGCGCCTCGGCGTCCTGAAGACCTACAAGCTCTACATCGGCGGCAAGTTCCCGCGCACCGAGTCCGGGCGCTACTACAAGCTCGCGTCGCCGACCGGTGAGGTGCTCGCCAACATGTGCCAGGCATCGCGCAAGGACTTCCGTGAGGCCGTCGTCGCCGCACGTGCTGCGCAGGGCAAGTGGGCTTCCGCCACCGCGTACCTGCGTGGCCAGATCCTTTACCGCGTCGCTGAGATGCTCGAAGGCCGCGCCGGCCAGTTCGCCACCGAACTCATCCAGATGGGCGCCGAGCCCGACGCCGCACGCGCCGAAGTTGCCTGCGCGATCGACCGCATGGTCTACTACGCCGGCTGGTGCGATAAGTACCAGCAGGTCTTCTCAAGCGTCAACCCCGTCGCCTCAAGCCACTTCAACTTCTCCGTCCCCGAACCGACCGGCGTCGTCTCCGTCATCGCGCCGGAATCGCAGGGCCTGGCAGGCCTCGTCTCCGTCACCGCGCCGATCATCGCCGGCGGCAATGCCTGCGTCGTCCTCGCCTCCAACGCGCAGGCACTAAGCGCCATCACACTCGCCGAGGTCCTGCACACGTCCGACCTGCCCGGCGGCGTCGTCAACCTCCTCACCGGCGACCGCGCCGAACTGCTCGAACACTTCGCCTCACACATGGACGTCAACGCCGCCGTCTACTGCGGCGACGACCCCGACCAGATCGAAAAACTACGCACCGCCGCCACCGATAACCGCAAGCGAACCATCACCCGCACCCGAAAAAACTGGCTCGCCGACGACGCGCAAAGCCCCTACGACATCCTCGATACCGTCGAAATCAAAACCACCTGGCACCCGATCGGCGTCTGACCCCGGACCGATCAATCCACCTTGCGGATCTTCGCCGGCTTACGCAGTTCAACATGCGCCTTACGCCCCGAAGCGTCGAAGAGGTACCCGTGCTGGTTCGCGTCCATATGTAAAAGCAGCAACGTGTGTCCATCCGCCGTCGGCCGACGCTCCGGCGTAAACGATTCGCCCGCATACCGAGCGATATCCGAGATACGCACGTCATCTATCCACCCATCGAGCGTGTTCACCTCGCCGCCAGGCGTCGTCTCCGCGCCGAATGTCAGGAAATCACCCACCAATTTCACCTTCCCCGCCACCGGCACAGCTTCAACCAACCCGCCGTCG